>CAZTFD010000179.1:0-3447 GCA_964612225.1 uncultured Thermoplasmata archaeon
CCTGGAGAGGATTGCCGGGAGGAGATCCTGAGACCGTGTCTCATTTCTTCGGCGAGGGGGGTTTCTGCTGAACCGCCGGGAGAGAGCTGTTCCTTCGCTTCTTCCGAACCAGTCCGTCTAGAACAAGTACGGCGACCAGTATCATCACCACCCCGACAGCTAGTAGGACGCTGTTGTCGCCCAGGAACGCGTTCATGCTACTCCTCTTCACCGCCGTGACCACTATCTCATCATAGGCGACGTTACCGGACCCGTCCGTGACTGACAGCATCACCTTGTACTTGCGGGCGTCCTCGAATGTGAAATGCACAACTTGGCCATACAGTCTGCACAGAGTCCCCGCCTCGGATCCAGTGACGAAGTTCCACGTGTAGTTCACGATGCCGATATTGTCGGTCGAGGCGCTTGCATCCAATGTGATATCGCGACCTATTCTCACCGTACGGTCCTCGCCAGCCATCGCGGTTGGTTTCGTCGCGTCCATCGTGTAGGAGTATGCCTTCAGCACGAGGCCGCTGAACATCGATCCGAAGTAGAAATCGCCGCCCTCCATCTTCACATAGTTTCCGACCTGGTCCGAATAGTAGAGCATCAGAGTTTCGCTCCTGTTACCAGACGTCATGGTAGCGTTCACCTTCTGGCACAGGAAGGCCCCTGCTGGTGTGGTGACGCTTACGCCCTCCTCGATGACCCTGAGGGTCATCGTACTATCGCTCTCGGCCGTATGCGTGTCGTTGGTGGTTCCATCGTCTGACCACGCGGTACCTGAAACTCGGAAAGTCGATCTGATCACGCAGCCGACGCCGTGGTCGTCGTCCCCAACATAATCGTTCTGCACGGGACCGTATGATGCGGTGTAACCCATGGAGATGGAAACGGGTCCGCCAACACCGATGACAGTCTCATTCGTCATCGTGACAACGCTGTCCGATACGAGGCTGAAGTTGCTGGCCAATCTGACTTGGCTGCCGAGGATCGTGGAATTACCGGTGACTTGGTGTCCTTGATAGGATCCGGAGATCGTTCCATTTCCAGCGATCGACACGACATGCGTGGTGACGGACTGGCCCATAACGACTCCGTCGACCGAGTTGTCCACCTGCATCTTGATCGATCCCTTGGCCCGCACTCCAGACTCGATGTCATCGTATTGGTAGATCCAGTAGTTGCCACTCGCAATGGGAGTGCTATCTGCAGACGTGTGTTGAATGGGTGTTACTACAATCCCGAGCACTGCAGCTGTGATAAGAAGTGCCACGATTGTTCTGCTGGCCATCACCATTCCTCCGATGGATTACAGGCCAGGGAATTGCCTTCATTGATTAAGATTGCTTCCTCGACCGCGGACTGTTTTCGCGGGCGCGAACGAGTTCAGACCTGCGGCATGCTCTTGAGCCAATCGACGTCCGAGATGTATATGTCCCTGATGTCCTTGAGCCCCCAGAGCAGCATCGCGAGCCTCTCGAACCCCAGGCCCCATGCGAGCACCGGGTCCTTCACGCCCAAGGGTTCCGTGACCTCCGGCCTGAAGATGCCTGCACCCCCGAGCTCCATCCACTGGCCGTTCCACCAGATGTCCACTTCGAGGGACGGCTCAGTGTACGGGAAGTACCCTGGTCTGATCCTTATCTTCGGCTGGCCCATTCGCCTGTAGAACTCCTTGAGCAGTCCGCACAGCATATCGAAGTTCGCGCCCTTCTCGCACACGATCCCCTCGATCTGCGTGAACTCAGGCAGGTGGGTGGAGTCGAGGGCCTCGTTCCTGAAGACCCTGCCTATGCTGAAGACCTTGAACGGCGGCGTCGGGTTCTGGGAGATGTACCTCGCGGTGTTCACGGTCGTGTGTGTCCTGAGCAGCAGCTTCTCTGCTTCGTGCCTGCTCCATTTGTATCTCCAGCCCGTGGAACCGGTGGTCCATCCGTTCTCGTGGACCGCCTTGACCTTCTCCAAAAGCGCCTCGTCCTTGGACAGGTCGGTTCTCTCCGGGTTCTTGAGGTAGAAGGTATCCTGGAGCTCTCTGACCGGATGATCCTGGGCCGTGAAGAGCACGTCCATGTTCCAGAACGCGCTCTCGACAAAGTCCCCCTTGATCTCAGTGAAGCCCATGTTGAGGAATATCGACCGGACCTTCTCGAGCTGCAGGGTGAGCGGATGCTTCCTTCCACCGTAGATCATCGGCGCGAAGGCTTTCACATCGTACTTCCTCACTTCTACATCGCGCCACTTCCCAGACTGGATGAGCTCAGGGGTTATCTGGGCCACCTCCTCCCTGATGTGGAGGTCCATTGCCGCGATCTTCGCCCCCTGGTCCGTCAGTGCTATCTTCTTCGTAGCCGAGTGTTTCTCGTTGATGATGTCCTTGCGCTGCCTCAGGGAGTCGAGGACCTCCTTCTTGGCATCGGCGTCATTGACATCCCCTTCAGCCAGCCTCTCGATCAGGAGCTCGTCCTCTCCTTTTGTGTGCAGCGCATCCTTGCCCTTGTCGGTAAGCGTTATGATGGTGTCTTGGCCGTGCTTCGAGACCTCTCCCCAGCCCTTCTTCCTGATCCAGCCGAGGGCGATGGTTATCTCCTCGTCCTTGAGCTTGCCGCTCTGGTTCAGATCCGCTATGGACCCTTTCCCGTTGTGCTCCTTTGCCAGGAACTCCAGCGCGACTCTCTCAGGAAGTGGTCTTGATGCGATATCCTTGTTCCTGAGCGAATATTTCTTCCTTATGATCTCGTCGATGCTGACCAATCCCTTCGCCTGTAGCCACGAGGATGCGTTCATCACCTCGACGGTCTGGGCCAGGCCACTCATCTTGCGGATATCATCAGGGCTCGCGCTCTTGAGTTCGTCGAGGGCCTTCAGGACCTTCTTCTCGAAGAAGCTGAGCTGCTCGATGATGTCCTTATCTGACATGCTCACGCCCCATCGGAAGAACTGCTTATGTACTTTTCCGGCTGGAGCTGGCAGTTCAATAGTCTATCTCTTCCTCATAGGGCTTGATATCGAAAACAGGGCTCCCGTCGAATGCGTCCAAGCCCTTGACGGTGACGATCTCCCCCTTCACGCCGATCAATCTCACAAGAGTGAGGCCAAGCTTGTTCGGCCTAGTAGGCGACCGAGAAGCGAATACTCCTACCAACGGGATATCCGGGTCGTGCCTCGGATGGACACGAAGTACCGTCGCGCGCATCTTGTGGAACCCGAATATGACCCAGATATGCTTGAAATGGCTGAGCTTGAACAATCCCTCGGAGTACCTCTTGTCGATGATCAGCTTCGACTTGATCTTGTCCCAGTCCTTTGGGGTCTTCCTGATCCCGTTCCTGACAACACCAATCGGCCTGAGCCTCAAGATACTCAATCCCTTACGAAGAAATCCTCGATGACGTCCTTCGCCTTCTCCCTTCTCTTCTGGTGCTCTTCGAGGAACTTCCAGACCTTCTCGAACCGCTGCTGCTT
>CAZTFD010000180.1:0-3438 GCA_964612225.1 uncultured Thermoplasmata archaeon
GGGCTCTGGGGCAGTTCATCTTCTGAGGAGCAGGCAGGTATGGACTACAACATATTGCAGGGCGCCACATGGCCGATAGCCATCCTCGCGATCAACTGGTGCTACTACGAGCGAGAGAACCTGTGGATACCGGTCGTCGGGGGAAGGTCTTTGGTCACCTACTTCCGAGGCCTGATGACCTCGCTCGTCCTGATAGGGCTTGCCATGTCCGCGTTCATGATCGCGATCCGCGCCCTGGTTCAAATGAGGGTCGACATGGCAGAGCTCGCTTTCATGATGCTAGCCCCGGTCGGCACCTCGGTCTTTGCCGCAATTCTCCTTACCCGCGTCCGGGTGAAGCCTGGGGCGTTCTCGCCGGGGTTGCTCGTGGTGCTGTTCGTCACCTTCATCGGCGGAGCGGGAATCGCCTTCGCGGGATCGCTCGTCGTCGGCGCGGTCGGTGGCGGCTCATATGCAGTCGCGGTGATTCAAGCGACTATCACCGCAGTCATCGCTATCTCGGTCTACTATGTCGGTCAGCTCGCAGTGAGCAACCTGTCGAGGACCTTCAAGTTCCAGTGATCCACCTAGGCGGGCTTGCGTTTTCTCATTATCAGGACTATGGCTGCGGCCACGACCAGGATTGCCGCGACAGCTCCGCCGATATAGATAGCATATGCCCCCAAGCCGTCGTCATCCGATGGCTCTTCGGTGTCAGCGGACGCAAGGAACTGGGCGACGACCGTGTGCGAGCTGTGGGCGTACTCAGCGTGAATCACATAATGCGTCTCGTTCTGCGTCAGGGTGAAGTTGAGCTGCGCGTTGTCCAGCATTAGGGTGATGTCAGATGCGTTGCACAGGCTCTTCGGAACGGTCAAGTCGAGGGCCCCCATGGTGCCGTTCGGGCCGCTCACCTTGAGGGTCATCTTCTGCGTGTCCTTGTCGTATCCTCCCTCGAGCACGGACGAGTTGGTGCGTGCCTCGATCGAGTAGTTCCCGCAGTCTATCGTGATACCCATCCAGCCATCCGGGATACCTGTCAGCTCGCCCGTGTACCCCTGGGAGAGCACGAACTCGACTGCGTCTCCCAAACCGTCGCCGTCGGTGTCCCAGGCGTTCGGGTTCGTCTTTGAGAAGATGAGCTCGAAACCGTCGCCCAGCTGATCGTCATCAGAGTCGGCGTCCTGGAGAATGGTCTCCGCCAATATCTCGTTGAGGTTGTTGACGCCATCAAGATCAAAATCGAGCCAGATGTCCATGGGGTCCAACGGATCCATCATGTTCCCAGCCTCCAGTCCGTCGGAGACGCTGTCGGCATCTGTGTCTGCATTGTGCGGGTCCGTCCCATATGCATATTCGAGGCTGTTCTGCAGAAGATCTTCGTCAGCATCTCCCTCCGCATCACTCGGGTTTCCAGGATCGAATTCGTTATCGAACTCCCATCCATCGGGCATGTTGTCCGAGTCCGTGTCGTTGTCACCAAGGTTCGTGCCCAAACCATACTCCACGAGGTTCGTAAGGCCATCGTCGTCATCGTCATCCGAGGCGTCGGAGGGGTCTAGAGGATTGAGGTAATTGCCTGCCTCGAATCCGTCTGGAAGTCCGTCTGAATCGCAGTCCGGATTCGACGGATCGGTCCCCCAAACGAACTCCATGTAATTCGAGAGTGCATCCCCCTCCTTGTCGAGCCACTTGTCTGAACTGTTTACGGGGTTGAGACCATTCAATATCTCCCAGAGGTCCGGCATGAAGTCAAAATCGGTATCGTTTCGGCTCGGGCTCGTGCTATTCTCGAACTCCTGCAGGTTCGTGAGCCCGTCCGAGTCCTTGTCAAGCGCAGCATCCGCGGGATTGTGCGGGTCGAGGTAGTTGTAGTATTCGAACCCGTCCGCCATTCCATCGGTGTCCGTGTCCGGGTTCCTCGGGTCTGTGCCGTTGAGATACTCGTAGCGATTGGACAAGCCGTCCGCATCCGCGTCCAGGGCGCCGTCAGAGCCGTTGAGTGGGTCGAACCCGTTGGCCACCTCCCATCCATCTGGGACGGCGTCTGCATCAGAGTCCGCATTCCTCGGCAGCGTCCCGTTCAAGTATTCCTGCAGATTCTGGAGACCGTCTCCGTCCGGGTCGGATACCGTATCCGAGGCGTTGAATGGGTCGAAAGAGTACTTCAGTTCCCACCAATCTGGCATTGCGTCGGAATCGCAGTCTGTCAGTCCGCTCAGCTGGATCTGGGCGGTGGCGGTGCCCGAAGCGCCCTCTTGAGAAGCCGTGATCGTCGCCGAGTACGGGTCTATGCTGGTCGCGCTGTGTATGAAGTCAGAGGGATAGTATGTCGCGGTGAAGAACCCCGTCTGGTTTATGGTGCTTTGGCCACTGGACCAGGCGGGTTCGATCTCCACCTGTCCATACATGTTGTATCCTACTGCTGTGAACTGAATTGAGTCTCCGAATGCTACCGAAGTCGACGCGGGTGAGATTATGATTGCGGAGAGACCGAGATTCACATGGATCAAGACGTGCGTGGTCACGTTTCCGTCCGTCACCGACAGCTCGAAGTACCCGTCATCGTGAGCCGTGAAACGGAAAGTCACCCACGGGTCGCCTGTCACGATCTCTTCGATCGTGCACTCCGTTCGGTTGGAAGTGCATGTGAGGGAAGCCACCCTGTCCAGGCCGTTCATGTCGACGGGCACGGCATAGACGTCCTTAGGATTCTCCACGGTGTTGTAGGTCGTGGACCCAGGATACAGCTCGATGTAGTCCCCTCCGTGCTTCGGAGCCACATATCTCGTCATGAGAGGATATGCATCGACCATGTCTCCCATCTGGTACGGGTCATCAGCGATACCGTCTTCCCCGGCCTGGTCTTGCGCGGGGCCGCTCTTGTGGTCAGTTGCGTTGTAGTATTCGTAGTAGCTCCCGCCGTCAGGGTACCCGTTATGGAAAGAGATGTTGTAGCACATGGACACAGGCCAACCGACTTCGGTCCAGTATTGGAAGTATGAATTGTGGTAGCAACGGATGTCATGCGAGGACTGGAATCCTATCGGGCGGTAACATAGCCAGAAATCGTTCTCCAGGATTGTCCCATTCTCGCTGTTGTAACACGCCACGCCACCGTCTGCGCCATAGAAGGTGTTACCCCTGACGATGAAATCTGATGTCGAGGAGAAATAGAGATCGCCACCGCCCTGAGGTCCTATGAAACAATGCTCGACTGTGACGTTCTGGCTGAACCAGACATACACCGGCGAGTATGGCCTGGGGTCAAGAGTGCAGTTGCTTATGGTGACATTCTTGCAGTGGTCGACCAGGAGCGGGGACTGGCCGTAGTCGTTGACATACACGTCAATGGTTGCATTCTCGACCCTGACATTCTCGGCATATCTGAGTTCGATCCCGCCTCCGGACGAGCCGTAGAAGAGATCGACTATGTGGACATTCCTGATTGCGAGATGC
>CAZTFD010000181.1:0-3411 GCA_964612225.1 uncultured Thermoplasmata archaeon
TGGGAGAAGGAACCCAGATTCATCAAGATCCCGCCATTCGTTTACCACGGGTTCACACCCCTTGACGACAATGATATCTGGGTCGTGAACACGCCTACTGAATTGTACAACTACAAAACGCCGGATGAGTTCAGGCTCGAGTGGAACGACGCTGGAATAGGGTACATGTGGCGCAGGAGCCCGTAGCCTCGATCATCCTGATTGAGCCTTGGGCCCTTCCAATCGTCTCAGCCAGAGAACGAACATCGGATCCACTATCAATCCGCGCTCAGTTATCCCTCGGGCGTCTAGCTGCTTGATCGCCCTCTGAATGTGGGAAACTGACTTCAGACCGTATGCCACGACCAGAGAGGTCAATGGTGCGGTTTGGTCTGCGTGCGATACCGCAATCAGATAGCGTCTCTGAGTCTGGCTCTTCAGGGAGTCCCAGATGAACTGGTATGCGGGGGACTGATGAGCCAAGGTGGCGTTGATGGCCAAATCGACATCCTCTGGCGACTTAGGCCTCGTAGATATGTTGAACAGCTCGTGAGAGATCTGTTGGACATAGTACGAATTGCCCGAGCAGACGTCCACAATGGTATGTGCGGCTTCGAGATCAAGCCGGCCGCCAGCAGCGGAGAACTTGTCCAGCAGGAACCTGGCGAAATCTTCTCGGGGTATCGGATGAAGCTCGACTGGTTTGGCGGCCTTGAAGAACGCACCCTCCCTCTCCTCAAAGATGCTCATAAGGAGATGTCTCTTGCTACCGGCGAATATGTAAGAGACGTGTTTGTGGGTCTGAATCCTCGACCTCATAGACTTGAGCAGCGAAACCCCATCCAAGGACCCGATTTCCTGGAATTCGTCGAACACTACGACGATGCGTCTCCCCCTCTTCTTGGCTATCTCCTCCGGGATGTCGAGAATGTCTTGGATTTCAGGCACGCTCGGTTCGCCGACGGAGAACTCCAATCCGGGTTCGCCGCTCTCGCTTACGACCAGCCTGAACCTCGAGCCCTTCATCACGTCCTTGATGCCAGCGGCGACCTTCTTGAATGTGCCGAATGATGATCGGATCAAGGCGGACATGAATACCTCGACCATCCTGGTCTTGGAGGTGATGCCGTACAGGTCGACGTAGACGAAGATGAACTCCGTATTGTGCCTTCGCATGAGCTCTGCTA
Source organism: uncultured Thermoplasmata archaeon (assembly GCA_964612225.1). GTDB lineage: Archaea > Thermoplasmatota > Thermoplasmata > UBA10834 > UBA10834 > COMBO-56-21. The sequence goes on from CAZTFD010000181.1 coordinate 1,167, forward strand.
GCAGAGATGATTTTCCCATACGTCTGGGAGAGAACAACACGATGTTCGTGCCGCTACGAACCTCCCTTATGATCTCCTGCAACTCATCCTCTCGGTCTGCGAAATCTCTACCTGTCACCATTCCGCCGAACTTGAACGGGTTCTCCATTTCGAACATGCCCCCAAAGTGCCATCATCGAGATGCGTTCAATCGCATTGCGCGTCTACATTTGTGTGAATACCAAACAGTATTATACATTTTAGTATAATACATTTTTGTATAATACATTCTTGTTGCATCTGGCAATGTTATGACGCGTAATGGCGAAGCTTTTTGTCCTGGCACCCGATTGCGACTTGCGATAGTGGAGGATTCGTCGATGCGATATCTGATCACCGGCGGCGCCGGGTTCATCGGCTGCAACTTCGTGAGGCACATGCTGAAGCAGCACCCCGGCATCGAAATTGTCGTCCTGGACAAGCTCACATACGCGGGCAGGCTGGAGAACCTGGAAGAGATCAAGGACAAAATCACATTCGTCAAGGGAGACATCTGTGACAAGGAAGTCGTACACAAAGTCATACCTGGATGCGACTACGTCATTAACTTCGCTGCAGAGAGCCACGTTGACAGGAGCATTACGTCGCCCGAGGACTTCGTAAGGACCGATGTCCTTGGAGTTTTCACGCTGCTCGAGGAAGCAAGGAAGAGCAACGTGAAGAAGTTCATCCAGATATCCACGGACGAGGTCTATGGTTCAACCGTCTCCGGATCGTTCTCCGAGGAGAACATACTCGACCCGTCCTCGCCCTATTCGGCTAGCAAAGCCGGCGGCGAGCTCCTGGCGAGATCATACGTGCGCACATACGGCCTCAACGTGATGGTGACCCGTTCGTCCAACAACTACGGCCCGTTCCAGTATCCCGAGAAGCTCATACCAGTCCTGATCATCAAAGCCCTGAGAGATCAGCCCCTGCCGATCTATGGCAAGGGAACGAACGTGAGGGATTGGCTCCATGTCGAGGACAACTGCCGAGCGATAGACCTCGTGCTCAACAAAGGAAAACCCGGCGACATCATCAACATCGGCTCCGGAAACGAGGTTCCGAACATCGATGTCGCGAAGCTCATCCTCAAGCACATGAAGAAGCCGGATAGCCTGATCAAATACGTCGAGGACAGACCGGGGCACGATTTCAGGTACTCCCTCAACTGGGACCAGATCAGGAAGATGGGCTGGAAGCCCAAGATGAAGTTCGAAGATGGCCTCAAGAAGACAGTCGACTGGTATCTCGCGAACCAGCCGTGGTGGAAGCCACTTGTCTAGGTCGGAAGCACATGAAGATCGCATCGATCGTGGGCGCAAGACCGCAGTTCATCAAGCTCGCTCCGTTCTCGCGCGAGATCCGCAAGAGGAATCGCGAGGTGCTAATAGACACGGGCCAGCACTACGACGCCGAGATGGCTGGCAACTTCTTCTCGGAATTCAAGATACCTAAGCCGGACCACGCCCTCGGAATAGGCTCGGCTGACCACGGAGAACAAACTGGCAAGATGCTCATAGCCCTCGAGAAGGTCCTGATTGCAGAGCAGCCAGCACTAGCCGTCGTCTTCGGGGACACAAACTCGACCCTCGCAGGAGCCCTAGCAGCCGCAAAGCTCAGCATCCCGGTTGCGCACGTAGAGGCCGGTCTGAGAAGTTACGATACGAACATGCCGGAGGAGCTCAACCGCGTCCTGACGGATCATCTCTCCAAGCTGCTGTTCTGCCCCACTGATCTATCGAAGGACAATCTCAAGCGGGAGGGCATCACCGAGGGCGTCCATGTCGTCGGCGATGTCATGGTCGACGCGCTCGAAGAGAGCAAGAAGGCTGCGGAGAAGCACTCCAAGATCCTCGAACATCTCAAGCTCAAGAAGGGCGAGTACCAGTTCCTGACAGTCCACCGTCCTGCGAACACGGATGTCAAGAAGAATCTCGAGGGCATACTGATGGCCATTGGAGACAATGGCATGACTACGGTCTTCTCCGTCCATCCTCGGACAGCGAAGCTACTCGATCAATACGGCCTTGGCAATGCGATGCCTGATAGCATCATCACGACCAAACCATTGGGCCACATGGATGCGGTTTGGCTGGTCTCCAACGCGGCACGAGTCCTAACCGACTCGGGAGGTCTGCAGAAGGAGGCTTACCTGCTCGGGACGCCGTGCATCACCCTGCGGGACAACACGGAGTGGGTCGAGACAGTCAACGCGAAATGG
>CAZTFD010000182.1:0-3367 GCA_964612225.1 uncultured Thermoplasmata archaeon
GGAGAATAGCCCTTTTCCAGATAGAGAAACACAAAGGACGAGCCTCCAGCAACATACGGAACCGGCTCCTCCAGATCAAGTCTCGCCTTTCCTTCCTGGAAATCGGTGGGCCAGACATAAGTTAAGTGCACCGTGAAAGTGGTTGAGACAGGGACATAACGAATAGCCGCCTGGAACCCTGTGACTCGCGGAGTCGTTTCGTTCCCGCTGAGCAACAACCTCACGTGGAATGAGGTGCCGCTAGTGACGATCTCTGTCTCAGTCCCCGATGGGGCTGTAATCCAGGTCGTCCCTTGATCGTTGGAAATCTCGGATGTGACGTTCTGGAGGTCGGTCCCGAACATAGTCAAGTTCGCGGACACGATGTTGATGCTCTCGGGAACAGGAATCTGGGCAGATAGGTACTCTCCATCCGTCGCCCCCGGATTGAGATGCAGTGCTCCCGAATCGTAGCTCGCATTCGTCAGGACACTCCCTGATGCGAGGATGCTCTGCGAGCTGTTCGTCGTGTTTGTCAAAATGGCCTCGCGATCGAACCACGATGGAACGTCGACGAACAGATCGCCGGCCGTCTCGCCAGAGGTCTCCCAACCATAGGAGGTGTTGATGAGCCCCTTTGAAGCCACCCATGCAGTCACGTTCCTCGCATCTGATGGCACTGCAGAATAGACCCTGGTCATGTTGTACGGAAGGTCGAAGGTCAGTATCTTGAGACATGAGAACTCGTTGACCGACTCATCGCCCGCAATCAGGTCGCTCTGACCTTGGACGATGTAGTACGTGCTGCTCACGAGCTGAAGAGACTCGCTCTGGGCGGACACGCTCGAAATCGATATTGAATAACAAGGGAGCACGAACATCAATGCGACGACAGCGAACGCGACACTTCTCTCGCTCCTCACCCCACGACCCCCCATGAAATCCCAAACGGATCAGCAATCAATACTTGGAAGCACACCCGACGGTTATTTCGGTGGCGGTCAAGTGAAGCGGCAGGGACTCGTTCAGATACCCGTTAGCTACGACCGTCTTTCCGTTTTCGAACCCCTCTGGCAGAGTCCCGGTCATCGTTATGCCGAGCGATTTGCTGGGGTCCGCGGTGTCCACTAGCTTGAAGTCGAGGTCTGTACCTCCCGACCATTCGGATACGACCCCCCTGATGTCGATCTTCCCCAGATATTTGTCTGGGACCGATGCGGTAGAGGCATCCACGACGGACGACACTTCGACGAAGCTACCTCCAGTCGAACTCCAGCCCCAGATAATCACGACGAGCGCGATGGCGACCACTATCACTACAATCAAGAGTTTCTTCTTGCGTCTGACAGACATCGGTCTGGGCGGGGCGCTCGAGGTGTGCTGCGACGCATCCTGCTCGCGGGTCGCCTGCTCACTTGCCATGCTTGGACAGCTCCTGCTTCAGGACCTCGATGTCCTTGGTGATAGACCGCTGCCTCATGAAAAGGTACAGCAAATAGACGAACACTCCACCCCAGACTATCGTGTAGGCAACGTACAGCGCGGTGAACGCATCGGCCATTACTCCTCACCTCCGACTCTCCGCTTCAGGTCCTCTAGCTCTTCTACCGACCCCTCAATCGCCACTCTCTTTATTAGCATTGTTATGAACAGCAACGTGAAGGCCACTACTGCCACGATTATGGTAATGCCAGCCTCCGGGGACAAGCCCCCGCTGCTGGACGCTATCACCTGCGGGTGGCTGGACCTTATGAGCGGGGCGATCCTCGAAGACAGGAGGCTCATGGGCATAGTTACGAACCCAAGGATGCCATAGACGGCGCTGACCCTCGACCTGACGTTGTGGTCCGTGACTGCAGCCCTGAGCATAAGATACCCGATGTAGACAAGCCACATGACAAAAGTGGTCACGAGCTTGGTGTCGTCCCAACGCCAGTAAACACCCCATTCCTGTTTCGCCCAAACAGGACCAGTTGCGATGGCGATCGTCGCAAAGAGGACTCCAAGTTCGGCGGAGCAAGAAGCCAAGCGGTCATATCTCACGTCTCTGGTCCTGAGATACAGGACGCTCGAGACGAGCGTGATGAAGAACGCCACATATGATACCCAGGCGGAAGGCATGTGGAAGTAGAATATCTTCTGTGCCACTGGTGCCGTCACGATATCGAACTGTCCGGGCGATGTGCCAATGTTGACATCATCCCAGCTGGATGTTGTTAGAGAGAAACCCGTAACATTCGAGTTCGGACCAATCCCATGACCTACCACCACGGCCAAGACCGATAGATTGGCTCCATTGCCGAGGTTCAATTGTCCGCCGACACTTCCCATAATGAGTCCTTTCGGCCGAATATACAGCTGAACGTCGATTGGCCGCACCGTCCACCATTGGGAATCCAGCTGTTCACTAATCGCCGCAGATAGGTACCTCTCATAGTCGGAGAAATCCGCAATCGAGAATCTGAGTGCGAAGACTTGACCAAAAGAAGATGAAGAATTGTGGAACACGTCAGAGACAAACCCGGCGACTCTGATCCTAGAACCTTCGATCGAGGAAAGTATCTTGTCTGCGGACTTGACGCTGGTCTGAGGCAATGGAGCATAGATCACCGCGAGGTAAGTAGTGAGCAGCATCAGTATTGCGGCTCCCACCAGGATGATGCGGCCCAGTTGCGACATCTTCATGCTATCAGCCCTCCAAGACGTAATCGAATGCGAGATAACCTACGGCTCCGAACAGGACAGCAAATCCCAGTATAGATTGCACGTCCCCAACAGTTTCGGATATCTCACCTGATATCGCATTGCGTGTTGCAGATACGCTAGGGATGATGACGCTGAAGGCGATCAATGGGATTAGCAGGACCGGCAGAAGGACCTCCCGCGCACGCGCGTTTACCGAGATGGCGGCGACCAGTGTGCCGACAAGCACCAAGGAGAGCGTGCCGAGGAACGCGATGACAACAACCATCAGAACGTTTCCTTGGAAGTCGTACGCGAAGAACAGCGAGAAGAACAAGATCGATAGAAGGTCGACTGCGAACACGACGACAAGGTTGGACAGAACCTTACCCAAGAAGATGGAGCTCCTGTCGACCGGGCACAACAACAGTCCCTCTAGCGTCTCCCTGTCTTTCTCCTTGGTGAATGAGCTGTGCATGCCGATTATCGCGGCGAAGGAGAAGCATATCCACAGAGAGCTCGCGGCGAGATCACCCAGGTCCACGGAACCCGCCGACACGCTCTCCTCGAACCCGAATCGGAACGCGAGCACTATCAGCAGAGAGAACAGGAACATGGCGCTGACCATTTCCTTGGACCGGAGTTCAGACTTCAGGTCCTTCAACGCGATCGTCAATGCGGCCCTCATGCAACCCCTCCCTCGATA
>CAZTFD010000183.1:0-3350 GCA_964612225.1 uncultured Thermoplasmata archaeon
TCCACCATCTCTCCATGGAGCCAGCCGGGGCACCCCTGGAGTTCGCGTGCCTGGTGAAGATCACTGGCAGGTCTCTGCGTCTGTATGCTTGAATGATGCTCGCGACATTGCCGATTATCTCGGTGGCGGCAGGGATGAATGCGTGGGAATCCTTCTCGAGAAAATACCGCTGCATGTCGATGACGAGCAGCGCGGATCTCTCCGGGGAGAAAGCGTGTGTGTTGTTCCGATGGGTGCTAAGATAGGGCTGAACGATTCGTTGCCACTCCTTCGTTTTCTCCTTCGAGACATTGGCAGTCATTTGACCCAGCCTCACGAGGGTCGTTTCCTGGATTGGGAGGCTGGAAACGCCAAACAGTGCCTCTTAGCGCGACGCGAATGCGCGGCCCACTATTGAACCTTTACGAATCATGTAACTCGGCCCCTTATGAGACATTCACGTGATTTTGGGGCTGTTAAGATTCAACAAGCATCACCTTTGAATAGAATTAGGTCGAGTCCAATGGGTCTCGATTCTGGTACATATGTGCACAATCAAGTTATTAATAGTACATCAAGCATCATCTTTGACATGGAACCGCCGAGAAGGGATTCATTTTGGGCAGGGCCCCGATACGAACGCCTCGACCATTCCTAAATCAAACCTTCCAACTAGCGTTTCTATAGAAGACTCTTGCAGACTGGATCCAGTGTCCGTCTTCGCTTCTCTCAGAGACCAATTCCCCGGCGAATGCTTCCTGCTCGAGTCCGTCGAGGGTCCTCAGAAGGTCGCGAGATACTCGTTCATCGGCGTAGAGCCGATCTCTGTCTTTCGGTCAAAGGGCGACAAGATCGATGTTGACGGTGAGATCAGGACAACGAACGATCCGTATGGCGCCCTCAGGGAGCATTTCCGATCCTTCGGATGCGGTGCATCCGACCTCGTACCATTCTCAGGAGGTATCGTAGGTTACGTTGGCTACGGCATGGTCAGTCAATTCGACAACGTGAGCGAACCGGAGGCCCTCGACGGCGTGACTCCAGATCTCTACTTCGTTCTTCCCAAGCACCTCGTGTGTGTGGACCATCTGAACTCGCGCACATTCCTCATCTCCCACGGCCAGCTCAACGACCTTAGGGAAGCATTGGCCAAAGCCCACCCGATTGACCCGCCATCCCTGGAGGTTGGAGACGGTCGGTCGAACACAACCGAAGGGGAGTTCTGCGGGATGGTCGCCGACGCGAAGGAGCACATCATGGACGGCGACATCTTCCAGGTCGTCCTTTCGCGGAGGACCGATTTCAAGGTAACCGGGGATCCGCTTGCGATGTACTCCGTTCTCAGATCTGTCAATCCCTCTCCGTACATGTTCTACCTTGACTTCGACCGCCTTCAGTTCCTGGGATCATCTCCCGAGATGCTGGTCCGCCTCGAAGGAGCCAAGCTTACCACAAGACCGCTTGCTGGAACGAGGCCTCGTTCCCCAGACATCGAGGAGGACGAGAAGCTCAAGGTCGAGCTGCTGCTGGACGAGAAGGAGAGGGCGGAGCACCTGATGCTCGTGGATCTTCACAGGAACGATATGGGCAGGGTGTCCAACTTCGGCAGCGTCAAGGTCACGGACCTGATGTCGATAGAGAAATACTCTCACGTCCAGCACATAGTGAGCAACATCGAGAGCGTCATCAGACCTGACCGAGATTCCTTCGACGCGTTGAGGGCATGCTTCCCAGCAGGGACCGTTACCGGTGCGCCCAAGATACGCGCGATGGAAATAATTGGCAATCTAGAACAAGCTCCCAGGGGACCCTACGGGGGAGCGGTCGGCTACTTCGATTTCACAGGGAACATGGACTTCGCCATCGCGATCAGGTCGATCGTACTATCGGGCAACAAGGCGAGCATCCAGGCGGGAGCTGGCATAGTCGCGGATTCTGTTCCGGAGAAGGAGTTCATGGAGACCGAGCACAAGATGGGGGCGATGCTCCGGGCATTGTCCAGCGGAGGTGTGCGTCGATGACGAAGATCCTCATCATAGACAACTATGACTCCTTCGTCTACAACATCGCCCAGTATCTAGGTGAGCTGGGGTCCGATGTGCAAGTCCTGAGGAACGATTCTCCCGAACTGGACCAGCACATCGGCAAGGTGGATGGCTATGTCGTGTCTCCCGGCCCGGGCCACCCGAAGGATTCTGGCCGGAGCCTCGAGGTATTGACGAACAGCGGTTTCGGCAGACCCGTTCTAGGCGTCTGCCTCGGGCATCAGGCGATTGCGATGGTGAACGGCGGGTCGATTGTAAGGTCTGGCCAGGTCGTCCACGGCAAGGTGAGCAGGATAACACATAACGGTGACTCCCTGTTCGACGGCGTTCCGTCCCCCTTCTCGGCAACTAGATATCATTCCCTCATCGTGAGCCGAGAACATCTCCCAGGTTCCATCGAAGTCCTTGCATCGACTGAGCGCGGCGAAATCATGGCGCTCAAGGTCAAGGACACGGAGGTGTACGGCGTCCAGTTCCATCCGGAATCGGTGATGACGTCCCACGGCAAGGTACTTCTATCGAACTTCCTCAGGATGTGTGGGCGATGATCCAGGAAGCGCTCAGGAAGGCGGTGGACGGCTACGACCTCACGTTGGACGAGTCGCGGTCCGTGATGACGGATATGATCACAGGCGCCGCGACGCACGCTCAAATCGCATCGTTTGCCACTGCGATGAGGATGAAGGGCGAGACCGAACGTGAACTAATGGGTTTCACGCTCGCAATGCGCGAGAGGGCGGAGAAGATCCAGGCTCCTGCCGGAGCGGTGGACCTCTGCGGGACAGGAGGGGACGGCTTCAACACCTTCAACATCAGCACGGTCTCGTCATTCGTGGTCGCCGCGGCTGGGGTCCCTGTCGCAAAGCACGGCAATAGATCCGTCTCGAGCAGATCTGGCTCAGCGGACGTCCTATCGGCTCTTGGCATGGCGGTGGATTTAGAGCCAGCACATGTTCGGAAATGCCTCGACGCGGTGGGCCTGTGCTTCATGTACGCTCCTGTCTTCCACCCGTCAATGAAGCACGTCTCCACAGCGAGGAGGGAGATGGGCCTCAGGACTTTCTTCAACATACTCGGACCGATGACGAATCCCGCGGGAGTGGAGAACCAGCTCATCGGCGTGTACGACCCGGAGCTCGCCCCGGCTATGGCGAAGGTCCTCATTGACCTGGGGACGTCCCACGTGATGCTGGTCAACGGATCGGGCATGGACGAGATCACCACTCTCGGAAACACGAAGGTGGTCGAAGCCACGGGAGGGGAGAATCGCGCTGTCTTTGAATACGAGCTTTCTCCCGGGATGTTCGATTTGGATGTCGCGCGTCC
>CAZTFD010000184.1:0-3340 GCA_964612225.1 uncultured Thermoplasmata archaeon
GCAATAAGAGGGTCCATCAGCCCATCTGGAATGTGCATTTCATGCCTCTCGTAATACTTTACTGAAGTTTCGTAATACCAAACGGAAAACTGATATTTATCGGCTTCGACCGGAAACGCTTATTTCCGCGTGTACCCTTTCATTGTCAATGGCCCGGAAGACAAGAGTGTCGTTGAGTTTGCCGGAGGCGCTCCTGAGAGAATTCGATGTTCTCTCTCGCAGTATCGGCCATGCGAACCGGTCGGTCGCTGTCGGCGAGTCCATGAGGGAGTTTCTCACCAACAGGAAATGGGACCTCGCGAAGAAGGGTTCGGCGGCAGGAGTGATACTGCTGACATATGATCATCACTCGCGGGGCATCAACGCCGGACTGACTGAGCTACAACATGACTTCCCAGACGTTGTGACGGCGACGATGCACCTGCACCTTTCGAAGCACACCTGCCTCGAAGTCATTGCATTCAAGGGAGAGGCCGAGAGGGTGAGAGGGCTAGCGAAGACTCTTCAATCGAACAAAGGTGTGCTTAGCCTCAAGATTCTGACATCGGCCCTATAGGTTACCTGATCATGTTTTGTGCGCATCCTGGACAGATTGCCGTTTGCATGAGCTAGAGAAAGACAGCTTTCGATGTGCTGTCCTCTGCCGTCTGGCCTTTCTTCCATAATGGTCTTTCCGAGGCGAGGTTCAAATCCCTGGTTCCCCTCCACAACAGGCTCTCGTTCGTCGTGATATGGGCGATAGATTCAAGTATATAATGAATTATAATTCATAACGATGCCCCGACCGAAAAGATGCAGGCGCGTGTGTTGTGAGCCGGGCTACCGGTATTTCAAGCCACAGGGTATTCCTTTGAATTCCATTGACAGGAGAGACCTCGGCCTGGATGAGCTTGAAGCAATCAGGTTAGCCGACATGCTCGGCCTGTCCCAGGCAGAAGCTGCAGGCATGATGAACGTCTCCCAGCCCACGTTCAACCGCATCCTGGCGAGTGCTCGACGGAAGATAGCCGAGAGCGTCGTAGGAGGCCTCGCGATAAGGATTGAATCTCCAGAGAAATCAAATTCGATCATTGACACAAGTGAGGCTGTAACCGCAGGAAGTGCCTGCGGACGCCGCAGAAGGGGGAAAGGAAGATGAGGTCGGCCACCATGCTCGTGAAGATACCCGGCAACTGGATTGGCGATCTGTGCACATCGTGCGACCTCTCCGTGAAGGTGCTCAAGTGCGTCCCAATGAATGGCAGCGGAGGCATGAGCCTTCTGCAGATAGACAGTCCAGAGGATATGACCGGGACCCTACTTTCGGAGAGGATCAGGACCTTGGAGCCGAGATGCGACATCAAGCTAGCAGCAGCAGGCCCGGGGAGGTTTGTCGGGACAGCTCAGACCTCGAATTGCGTGGTCTGCAGGCTGCTTGCAGAGCATGGTTGCTTCCTGGACTCCGCGACTTCGAAGAGGGACGGTCTGCTGCAATGGAACGTCGTTGCGCCAAACTCAGCGGCTCTCAAGGGACTCGTGGACAAGCTAATGGCCCTGGGATGCTCGGTTGAACTCAAGAAGATCTCGAGACTGAACACCTCACCTGAACTGACACGGACGCAGGAGAGGGTGCTTCAGTTAGCCTACGAGCTCGGATACTTCGAGATACCTAAGAAAATCAAGCTCGAGAAACTAGCCAAGCGACTGGAAATATCCAAAGCCACTCTCGATGTGATGATCAGAAGAGCCCAGAAGAAGATAATCGCAGGCCATATGGGCGATGTCGCCTAGTTCCCTGTCACCTTGGCTAACGGGTTCGCCGTCTTTGGCTTAGCTCACTCCATTGTATCATACTCCAGAGGCGAAAGGATGGCCAAGAAGACTAGAACGAAAGGATACTCGAACAAGTCGTTCATAGTGATAGGAACGCACGGGGACGAGGACGTCGAGAAAGCGACAATGGCCTTTGCGTGCGCAGGCGCTTCTGCAGCCCTGGGCATCAAGACAAAGATCTTCCTGACAGGGAACGGAGTCAAACTGGCTCAGAAGGGCTTCGCGGACAAGCTGCCGAAAGTGAAGGGCATGGCGTCCATCAAGGAGCTCATGACCGCATTCGTCGAAGGCGGGGGAGCGTTGCAGGTGTGCATACCATGCCTCGAATCGAGAGGGATCAGGAAGGACTCTTTTGTCAAGGGGACGCAGTTCATCAACCTTATGGACTTCACGGTCCAGACGCTGGATGCTGACAGGGTTTTCACCTGCTAGACTGTACGAGGAGGGCCAACGAAATGAACGATGGAACATGCACAAAGGAGAAACCTCTTTCGAATGATTCGAAGGCAGGAGGCATGGCAGTTCCTGTTGCTATCAAGGAGAACCTCGCCGCGGTCAAGCACAAGATCGTCGTTATGAGCGGCAAGGGAGGCGTCGGGAAGTCGACGATAGCTGTGAATCTCGCGGTCGCCCTAGCTAGGAAGGGATACAAGGTCGGCCTGCTAGATGCGGACATCCATGGGCCGAGCGTGCCCAAGCTGCTCGGCGTACCCAACCTGCCCCTGAGCATCAATGATGTCGGCCAAATCGTGCCTATGAATGTGCCGCCCGGGCTGAAGGTAATCTCTATCGCGTTCATGGTGGGCGACAGAGACGCGCCCGTGATCTGGCGCGGGCCTGTCAAGATGGGGGCAATCAAGCAGTTTCTGGAGGAGGTCGAGTGGGGAAGGCTCGACTACCTCATCGTGGACCTGCCCCCGGGTACTGGGGACGAACCTCTCAGCATCGCGCAGCTAATACCATCTCCGGACGGGGCTGTAATTGTTACGACGCCTCAGGATGTCGCGCTCCTGAGCGTCAGGAAATCGATCAACTTCGCGAAGGCCGTCAAGCTCAGGGTGATTGGCATCGTCGAGAATATGGCCGGCCTTGTCTGTCCCCATTGTGGCAAGGAGATAGAGGTGTTTGGGGACGGAGGACCAGAGAAGGCGGCGAAGGATATGGCAGTTCCGCTCCTGGGAAGCTTGCCGCTCAGTCCTGAGATTGCACGGAGCGGGGACGATGGCAGGCCGTTCGTGGCTTCGGCCAACAACGGCGTCGCAAGGACATTCGAGGGGATTGCGGACAGAATCATGAATTCAATGGAGAAGAAAGGGTGAACTGGGGAGGGAAAACAGATGGTTCAGACGAGATCGTTCAAATGCTACGCCTGTGGGCATGAATGGCAGGTGCCTTTCGGAACCGGCAGGCCTTCGATATGCCCGAGGTGCAGCGGCACGAATCTGCACAGGTCTGCGCTTGACCGAGGACCCCGAAATGGTCTTTGTGGAAGGCATGGTTCCAGAGGACATGCCTGCATGGAAGGAGG
>CAZTFD010000185.1:0-3326 GCA_964612225.1 uncultured Thermoplasmata archaeon
CAGCGACAGGCTCAACTCAAGCATCATGCTGGGCCTGACCACGGACCTGCAGCCTCCGGACCTGGACACAAGGGTCAAGATACTGAGGCTCAAGGCGCGGGAGAAGAACCTGAAGCTGAGCGACAACATCACCGCCTACATCGCAGAGCGCGTCACCACGAACGTCAGGGAACTTGAGAGCACGCTCACGAAGATCGCTGCATTCTCCACCATAATGAAACTGGACGTGGACCTCAACCTCGTATCTGACATCCTCAAGCCTATGGCACCTGTCCAGGAGACCAGAAAGGAGATCATGAAGGATGTCAAGGCGAACCCCGGGCACTGCTACCTAGTGGAGGAGGAGCGGCCGATGTACAGCAACGTGCTCCTCAGCAGGAAGATGGACGAGGGCTATGCCGGAATGGTAATCACGCGCATGAACCCGAAGCGTATAAGGGACGAGTTCAAAGTGCCGCCTGAGATCCTCTGGCTCACGGACAAGGAGAGTTCCCAAGAGGAGACCGTCGAACCCTCCCTCGAGGTGCTGATACATGTCATTCAGGAGTTCATGGCGCAGGGGGAGAAGGGGATGATCGTGCTTGACGGGATCCAGTATCTAGTGAGCACGACCAACTTCGAGGCTGTGCTAAGGTTCATCAGAAGTCTGATAGATGAGATCTCAGAGTCCAACGCCATTCTCGCCATATCCATGAGCCCAGAGACCATGAAACCCCAGGAGGTTTCGATCCTGGAGAGAGAGATGGAAGTCCTGAACCTGACCTGAAGAGAGAATATTCATCCTATGCGGGCTTCTTCATCAACTCTTTGAATTCGCGCATCTCTTTGATCGCCTGCGGGTACTCTCCCGATTTCATCAGGGATGTCGCCGATTTCAGGATTGTCAACATCGGCGTGATGTTCACATTCCTAACCCGGGCGTCTATAAGGTCGTCCCTCGCCTTGCGCATCTCTTCGTTCATGCGGTTAGGTATGGACTTATTCAGGCTCTCGTTCGCCATCCTGATGCTGTCATCCATCTTGTCGAAGTCCTTGGCATCAAGGGCCTTGGACGCCTCCATCAGAAGCTTCCTCGCATCCTTGGTGTCGACGATGAACAACTCGCAATCTGCGATGAAGCTCTTCAGCTGCCCGATCTTCTTCTTCGACTCGTTGTACCTGCCGGTGATAGGCAGCAGTTCCTTGGCCACCTTCTCGGCATAGACATAGGCTGCCTCAATGTCGCCCGCAGCTCTTGCTCGTGCGACCTCCTGGATGTAAGTTGTGGGTCGGGATATGTCTCCGCCGAACTCACGAGCGACCTTGACCTCCTCGTTCAGTCTAGTGATCCTATCCGCGAGGTGCGAATCGATCTTGCCCATGAGCACGTTCTTGGATTTCTGGACTAGCTCCATCGCCCTCTCGATCTGTCGCTCTCTGCCAGCAGCCGCGGCCTCGTCTATCAACTGCTTGCTCTCGCCGATGTCGACCTCCTTCTCGCGCGCCAATGCGAGGAGAGGCTTCATCTCGGCGACCATGCGAGCGAGATCCCTGCCCTTGTCTTTCGCCGCTGCCGAAATCGGAGCCGGAGCAGGGGGCGGTTCCTCATGCTTGATTTCACGGACTCGGAGCTCGGCGGGTTTCGCGACAGGAGCCACAGGGGCGGGCGCTTGCGACGGTTTCTCATGAACGACGGGAGCCTCTGGGCCCGACTCTGGCTTCGGGGTGGGTTCTGTCCCTTTCTTGCCCCATTTGAAGAACCCTTTGAAGCCCTTCTTCTCTTCGGCCTTTTCCACTTTCTTCTCTGGTTCGGCCGGTCTGCTCGGCTTCTTCGGAGCTGGTTTGACTTCGGCTATAGGCGGCTCGATATCCTTCTTTGGTGCGACTGCAGGAGCCTCTGGTTCGACGAACACGGCGCCGCAGCCAGGGCATGAATCTGCGTCCAAACTAACGAGGGTATTACAGGCAGGGCATTGGAACATGTCCACGCCTTCCTCTGCGAACATGACTCCGCATTTTGGACACTGGGTCGCGGTGGCTTCGATTGAAGTGCCACACTGCGGACATTCGAAGTACTCCACTTCCGCCACGCCTGGCTCCACTTTGGTTTCAGCCTCTGGTCCGGCCTCTGGGACCGGTTCAGGTGTAGGGGCCGGCTTGGGTTCTGGGACTGCAGAGATTTCGGTGCGAGAGGGAGGCGATGGGATCTGTCGAACAGGCTCCACACGGGGTTGTGGAGGTGCCTCATGTGCTTCCTGAACTGGCGGTTTCTCCGAGCTTCTGGGTCTCGAGAACACTTCGTCGACGCGTGATTCTACCGAGACCTTTGCCGGAACTGATTGCTCAGGAGTCTTCCTGGCGGGCTCTACTTCTATGTCAAAGATGGAGAGGTCTGTTCCGCAGAATCCGCACTTCCGCGATCCGGGCTGAAGGGGGGAATCGCAGATTGGACAGAGTTTGTCCCCGATAGAACTTGGCAACGAGTAATGCCTCCGTGAAACAGTAGTCTCACTTTACGATATGCCTGGATAAATAGTTAATCGTTGTGATTTCGAAAATTGATAATTATGTAGCGACAGTTCCGGGCCAGTGCATCTGGCATGAGGAGAAACATATTTCCACATGTGCGTAGTTGTCAATGCCTGGGGATCCTCGTGGAGTTGAGGTCAGTTAGGTTGGAATTTCCCGAGAATGCAAACGTGATCGTTGGTCAGACCCATTTCATCAAGACCGCTGAGGACCTGTATGAGGCCATCGTGAGCTCTGTCCCTCAGGCTAAGTTCGGAGTGGCATTCTGCGAGGCCTCAGGACCATGTCTCGTCAGAGCTGAGGGCAACGACGACAAGCTGAAGAAGCTCGCAGCGGAGAATGCGAACAGGATCGGCGCTGGACATACTTTCGTTGTGATACTCGAGAACGCCTACCCGATCAACGTCCTGAATCGGATCAAGGAGGTCCAGGAGGTCTGCACGATATTCTGTGCGACCGCCAATCCCGTCGATGTACTGGTCGCGGACAACGAGCGCGGCGGAGGCATCGTCGGGGTGATCGACGGTGAGAAGCCCAAGGGAATAGAGTCGGCGAAGGATGCAGAGGACAGGAAGGCATTCCTCAGGAAGATCGGCTACAAGAGATAGAAGCACGAGGATGAATCACGGAATGAGATTCGACATCAAGATAGCCTCACTGGACCTCGATCTTACACTGGGCTGTGGTCAGACCTTCAGATGGCGAAAAGCTCTTGACGGCTTGTGGGAGGGGCCGCTCGCGGACCAATTCATCAGGCTCGAACAGAAGGGCTCGATCGTCCACGTTATGGCGAGTCCGGGAGGGCGGAACGTAGAAGA
>CAZTFD010000186.1:0-3318 GCA_964612225.1 uncultured Thermoplasmata archaeon
TCCGTGGCCAGGAACCGGAGAAGGTCTGTCTTCGCGATGGTCGGAATAGCTCTTTCGACTTCGCTCGTTGCAGGCTCTCTGATCGCCGTGGACACGTCTGCCTCAAGCATGCTCCATTTGGCAATTGGTCCGACAACGGTGGATTTCCAGGGCAAGGCCTACAGCTACTCTCCAGAATTGGGCTACAACTTCACAAGCAACGACCAAGTTGTGGGATTGATCGAGGACATCGATGGCATCCAGGAGGCAACGTATTGGCTCCGGTCAAACGGCTGGAGCCTGCGCAACTCGGAGAATCGCGAGTATCTCAGCTACCTCGGCGAGTCGTTCCTGGCCTTCGCGAGTCCTGATAGCCAGCTGTTCCTCAAGGCAAACAACATCCGGGGTGAGATGCCCTCTACAGGTTCGGTCGCGATACCGAATTCCGTTGCTCTAGGTCTTGGCATAGGGATCGGGGACGAAATCGTCTGTTCCTTGGAGCAGATTGCTCTCCATTTCGATCCAGTTCTCCAGACGCGGGTCTACGATTTGGCATATCTGAACTTGACCTTGCCAGTCTCGCAGATTTGGACTCAGGACAAGTCGGTCGCCCAGTACCAGGAAGACCGTCCTGACCTCCAGGATGAGGATGTGGTCTACCTTAACAACGCAGATGGGTTTGAGCCAGTTGTCCTCAGCCTTGATTCATATCATTCGGTGATGAACTCCACCGCTCTTGAGTTCCTCTCGACGACGTCCTCTCAGCCAGAGCTCAGCTACCTCATCTGGACTGATCGTGACACGGTCATCAGCATAGCAGACATCCAAGGCTCCATTGACAGGTTGGATTCAATCCAGGCCCAGCTCAACGAGGTCGGCGACCTGTTCTATTTCTATGTCGGTGACAGTAGATTGGAGAACCAGCTGAGGAGCCTTGAATCCGATCTAGAATCGATGAAGTATCTCTTCCTTGAGCTATCCCTCCCTGTATCCGCCCTGGGAGTATACCTCTCCGTGATCGGGGTGGATATGGGGGCTAATTCTCGCCGGCGGGAGGCGGGGATCTTGAAGGCCAGGGGCGCGTCTAACAAACTCGTCATGACCTACCTGGTGCTCGAGGCGGGAATCCTCGGAGCGTCTGCGTCCCTCACTGGCCTGGTGCTGGGAGTAGTCGCTAGCCGGCTCCTTTTCGGCGCTGTCCCTTCATTCTCTGCAGGAGGAGCATCCGAGGATTCGTTGTGGTCGGTTCTCAACATCGGACCATTGACGATCGAACTGGCATTGCTGTTCGGTATCTCCCTGATGTTCCTATCGTCATTCAGGTCCTTCAGCAAGATATCGACTGCAAGCGTCAGGGAGTCAATACACCATTATTCCACGCTGTCCGCTCGTGAGGACTATAGTCCAGACGCAGATATCGTATTCATATCCTTCTCATTGCTGAGCGTGGCTAGCATCCTGATCACCGCGGATGCAGCGATGGATCGCGGATGGTCTTGGCTGACCGAACTCATACTCGGGGGCGTATTGACGTGGGGGATTCTTCTCTTCCCTTTCATGCCTTTCTTCTTGTCGTTCGGTGTGGTTAGGCTCCTGACCAGAGGATCGAGGAAACTGTACTCCAAGTTCGCATGGTTCGTGAGGCCTTGGACGAAGGAGCTCCATCACCTGGTCCGTAGAAACATACTGAGGAATCCCAGAAGGGCCTCCAATCTCGGCGTGTTGATCGCTCTCGCCCTCGCTTCGGGACTGTTCGTATCTGTCACAATGGAGTCGACCATCACATATCAACGAAGCGTCATGACTTACAGCACAGGGTCGGACATGAAGATCGAGAGCCATTGGTACGGAAGCGATATGGCCGCTGGTACGCAGCTGAACCTGAGCAAGCTGTCGGACTTGAATGCCATTGAGGGAGTCCGCGCGACATCGTCCAACATCGTCCTCAATGCGCGACTACCTCAGAGCGGAGCCAGCGCTGATGTCTGGATGGCTGTAATGAACAGCACGGACTACAGGAAGACTGTGAAACCGTCCAATCAGTACTTCATCGAGGGCGATAGTGGCTTGCTTGAGGAGCTCAAGACCAACGGGACAACGCTCGTGGCGCAACATGTCCTAAGCACTTACTACTTGGTGGTCGGCGACCTGCTCCGGGTGAACATCTCCTATTCCTATTGGAGTCAGGGCGTCTTGAACGAAGTGAGTCACGAGCTGATCTTGACTGTGATAGGAGCTGTCAAGGGCATGCCTGGTCTGTCATCTGCGGACATCTATGTTGACACGCGCTCGATGGAGTGGATCCTTGACCGGGACATAGATGGGACCGCATTCT
Source organism: uncultured Thermoplasmata archaeon (assembly GCA_964612225.1). GTDB lineage: Archaea > Thermoplasmatota > Thermoplasmata > UBA10834 > UBA10834 > COMBO-56-21. The sequence goes on from CAZTFD010000186.1 coordinate 2,315, forward strand.
ACGTCAACTCCATCATCTCACTGTCGAGAGGGACCGATCCTCACGATGTAGAGGTCGAGGCTGCGTCGGTGTTCGCGCAGGCCGGTCTGGTACCTGAAACTTACGTCGCTTCCGACTTGATTTCCCGCGCGGAGCACAATCCAGGCGACAGCGCCATGAAAGGCTTCCTCTACATGGAATACGCCCTGTCAATCGCCATAATGTTCGTGGGCGTCAGCCTTCTGATATTCGTGTCCGTCGGGGATCGGGAACGGGAGTTGGCCTGCATCATGGCCAGAGGATCATCGAGCTCGCAGATGAGGAGGATACTGATGGGAGAATCGGTCACTCTGATGTTGCTGGGCGTCGTCGTCGGCATGTCGGTGGGCCTGTTGGCCGCATATTTGTTCAACACCCTGAACCCCTCCTCGATAGTCCCAAGGACGATGGAGTTCGCAGCAGTGTCTTGGGCAATGCTGTTCGTCTCGGTCGCTTCTATCCTTCTGTCGTCGTTGCTCGCGACCACCCGTGCTGGTAAAGTGAGATTGGCCGAAGTCTTGAGGATTCGAGGCGGCTGAAGTGAGAGACATCATTGTCGCCACAACTTTAAATCCGGCAAACGATTCTTGCGCCCGGGAATCCGGATGGCACTAAGACTCAAATTCTGGCAGAAGGAGGCGCAGGATGTCACAGGGGAGCAGCATAAGCAACCCGGCTTGTTGTCCGATTTCATCCTCGGTAGCCAGGACGGCATGGTGAACGTGCTCGGGGTGATCCTAGGCGTCGCCGTCGCTTCCCAGGATATCAGAATAATCCTTGCAGGCGGTCTCGCAGCGACATTCGCAGAATCCATATCCATGGGAGCGGTCGCCTATACGTCTACAACCGCAAGGCGCGAGTTCTACCTCGCCGAGATGGAGCGAGAGAAGCGCGAGATGGAGGAGAAGCCTGAGCAGGAGAAGGAGGAGGTTCGAGCGATCCTGAGTCGCTGGGGAGTTCCGAGCAAGGAGCTCGAGGAAATCCTG
>CAZTFD010000187.1:0-3234 GCA_964612225.1 uncultured Thermoplasmata archaeon
AAAAAGAATTTCTGGAGATCCGGCGCGGCGCAAAAAGGGCAGGACTATCAGTATAATCTGACTATCACCTTAAGGGAAGCCTTTTTTGGAACCGAACGGGCTATAAACTTACAAAAAAATGGCAAGGTCAGAACTGTAAATGTAAAAGTTCCAAAAGGAATAAAAGACGGCGGTAAGATAAGAGTAAAAGGAGAAGGAGGCCAGGGAAGCAGAGGAGGAGCTCAAGACGGCGCTCAAGGACGCTGACATCGTGTTCATCACATGCGGCCTGGGAGGGGGCACCGGCACAGGGTCGGCTCCTTTCACCGCGCAGATCGCCAAGGAGCAAGGAGCGCTCACAATCGCAATCTGCACATGGCCGTTCGCTGCAGAAGGGGCGGTCAGGGCCGAGAACGCTGAATGGGGTCTTGAGAGGCTCAGGACAATAGCCGACACTGTCATCGTGATACCGAACGACCGCTTGCTGGACATCGTTCCGAAGCTGTCGGTCAACGCCGCGTTCAAAGTCGCGGACGAGGTCCTCATGCGCTCGATCAAGGGCATCACAGAGGTCGTCACGAAGCCTGGACTGGTGAACCTTGACTTCAACGACATCAAGACGATCATGAAGTCCGGAGGCGTGGCCATGATAGGGCTCGGGGAATCGGACGATGACGATGCGGCCGTTGCCGCTGTCAACGAGGCCATCAACTCGCCCCTCATAGATATGGACATCAGCGCCGCGACGGCCGCCCTTGTCAATGTCACTGGAGGCCCGTCCATGACCGTCACGGAGGCCGAGCAGGTGGCCGAGGTCATACAGTCCAAGATAAGCTCTGGAGCGAGGATAATCTGGGGCGCCGCGATAGATGAGACTCTTGACAAGACCATCAGGGTGATGGTCGTTATCACAGGGGTCAGGTCCAAGCACATACTGGGTCCGTCTAAGGAGAAGAAGACCAGGGACTTGGGCCTAGACTTTATAAAGTAGATATGGTACTAGGAACGGAACGCAATGCCCGAGATGAAAGACATAGTGGACAAGTCCTGGGATCTTCAGCGGAAGATCGAGGAGAAGACGAAGCACGTGGGCAAAGGCAGGTACGGCAGAGTCATCAAGATGGCCCGGAAACCCACGGGGGAAGAGTACCTCAGGACGACCCAGATAGTGGCGATAGGCCTGGTGCTGCTCGGCGGACTGGGGTTCCTGATATACTGGATCTTCGAGTACGGTTCGGACTATCTGATAAACGCGTTCAAGTGATTCCTGGCATGATGAGGATCAACACACGAGGGATTTGATTGGGACTTTTCGACATTGAACCGAAGAAGAAGGAAGAGCCGAAGAAGGAAGTCAAGGCTCCAGCTGCGGGACCGAAGGACCTGCAGTTCACGATACAGGGCGAGACGAAGAGAATGATGGCGTCAGGCGACTCCTCGGAGTTCGAGCTCGACCTGAAGATGCCGGAAGACGGGCAGCCACACACTCTTGTGATCAAGGTGGACACGCTCTTCGCAGCGACCGAGGAAGGGGCGCCCGAGTGGTTCGTGAAGCTCATGGACGCAGTGGGCGTCGTGTGGGAGAACACCCCATCGGCTGATCAGTCCTCCGAACGCACTTTCGAGATCATGCCGGGACAAACGAAATCGTTCACTCTCAAGATCACATCACCGACGGGCGCGAGGTACGGCGACAAGATCACCGTGCTGGTCAACGCGAGCCTCAAGGAGAACCCCAGCATGAACGATGTCGCGACCTTGCAGGCGACCGCGAGGCAGTCGATGCTCGCTGTCAAGACATCGATAGGCCACGAGAAGACCGTAGCAGACTCGATCGCCAGCAGGGCGAAACCGAAGCCGTCTGGTGTGTTCGCCATACTATCGCCTGCAACGATCAGAGGATATGTCTTCGTAGAAGCGATGAACACGGACAGCCTCAGGGACCTCGTCAAGGGCGTCCGGAGGACCAGGGGCATCGTGAAGGGCGAGACGAGCTTCGCTGAGATAGAGCACTTCCTGACCCCGAAGCCGATAGTGTCCGGCATCGTCGAAGGCGATATCGTGGAGCTCATCGCTGGGCCGTTCAAGGGTGAGAAGGCGAGGGTCCAGCAAATCGACGAAAACAAAGAGGAGATCACGGTCGAGCTGTTCGAGGCGATGGTGCCCATACCCGTTACGATCAGAGGAGATCACGTCAGAGTCCTTGAGAAGGAGAGGTGAACACAATGGCAGAGAAACTCGAAGTCCTGGTCGACGGCGGCAAGGCAACGCCTGGTCCGCCCCTGGGCCCCGCGCTGGGTCCGATGGGGGTAAACGTCATCCAGGTCGTGAACGCGATAAACGAGAAGACGAAGGCATTCACAGGAATGAAGGTCCCAGTGACGCTCCTTGTAGATTCGAAGACGAAGGCATTTGAGATAAAGGTCGGCACACCGCCCGTTTCCGCGCTCATCCTGAAGGAGATCAAGGTCGAGAAGGGCAGCGGGAGCCCGAAGGCCACCAAGGTCGGCAACCTTACCGTCGAGCAGGTCCAGAAGATCGCAGAGATGAAGAAGGACTCGATGCTCGGCAAGAACAAGAAGTCCAGGTTCAAAGAAGTCGTCGGCACGTGCGTCTCGATGGGCGTCATGGTCGACGGCAAGGACCCGAAGGCCGTCATCAAGGAGATAGAGAAGGGCGGCTACCAAGGACTGTTTTGACCAGGATCAGTGAATGATTCTCGTTCAAGGATAGCTGCAGCGACGGCGACGGAATCAGGGAGTGGAGCTCGGCTGAACCAGAGGGCTAGGTCGACACGCCTCTGGCCATCTTGAGCTTAGCGGCCTCGCATGCGATCGTTATCGGGTCCACCGTCGGCGCAGCAGGTGGACAATAGGCAGTCTCGACCTTGGACAAGTCATCCACTGTCATCCCTGCCTGAATAGCGACCGCGAACGCGTTTATCCTCATGTGGACCCGCTCCTCGCCGACTATCTGAGCACCAAGAATCTTGCCGGTTTCCGGATGCGCCAGGACCTTGACGTAGATCTCCTTCCTCCCTGGGTAGTAGTCTGGCAGAGTGAAGGACCGCACCTTGCCGACCAATGGCTTGACTCCGAACGCTTCTAGCTGTGCGGTCGTCGGACCGACTGCGGCGACCTGGCATCCGAACGGCTCTGTCGCCCGCGTGAGCAGGAACCCTTTTGGCAGGTGGTCTTCCCCGCCCGCAGCATTCACTCCGGCGACCATCGCCATCTTGACTGCGATGGTCCCGAG
>CAZTFD010000188.1:0-3223 GCA_964612225.1 uncultured Thermoplasmata archaeon
GAAGAGGACGCGGAGAAGAACGCAAGATCCTCAGCATGGCTCGAATACGATCTCTGGCGTTGGAAGAGAATTCCAAAGTCCGTTCTCGACGAACTCGCACCGATGGGAGATGAGACTTCAGCGTCAGCCACGTCGACTGCGGAGTCCGCTCAACTGGAATTCAGGAGCTCCAGCGGCTACAATCCCTGTGTCGAGGGGCTGAGCATGGAGGGCGCATTCGCCAGGCCGCTCCCGATGGACAGGGTGTCCAACATGCTGAGCATCATCGGCCCCGTCACCACGTCGCCCGACATGAACATCGCCGAAGTCCGGTCGATCACAGTGTTCTCCGAGGGTCCGGTCATGATCAAGGCGAGGGACGAGGATGAGCTCCGAGAGAAGGCGTCCATGCTCAGAGAGATCGTATTCCGAGCGGTCAACTGCGCAGGATGCGGGATATGCACGGTCAGATGTAAGAACGGTGCACTGCGACTGGAAGGACAAGTGGTAGTTGACCTAAAGAAGTGCAACCATTGCCGCGCCTGTCTCGGCCCTTGCCCCGCGGTCAAATTCCGCGAAGACGAGTTGGACATCTAGCGGAGAATCGCTCTCAATGCGGCCGTGACCTCGGAGGCTCGCGCTCCCCATGGTACTATTGCCACGTCACCGTGGACCTCGTGCCCCTCCTTGACCTTGCAGCATTTCATGAGAATGGGGCCCTTCAAGCCTCTCTCCCTGGCCATGTCCTGGGGACACATGTTGATCATTTCTGGCTCGACGCCGTAGACCGCCTTGTATATCCTTGCGGATAGGCTGCAGCCTATGAGGGTCACCTGTCCAAGTTCCTCTTTTGAGAGTTCAGGAGTCTCATCGAGATATAGGACTCGCTTCCCGTGCACAAGGCCAGAAGCTCTGCACGGGAACATGGTGATCTCAGAGGAGGCACCCTTCGCCAGATCGTTCAGATCCACCTCTGCCGTCTTGAACCTCACGTATCTGTTCTGTAGGTCTGTCTCAAGAGAACTCGTAACGAGACTGACAAGCTTCGAAGGGCTCGGAGGAACCACATCGAATACTGTCAACTCGTAAGGTGGCTCGTCGATGAAGAACGAAACGTGCTCAGCCTTTCCCTTCACGACCACGCATTTGGTCCCGGCCTTTTCGCGCAGGGCGCCCATCGTGCTGGCTGACAGGACGTCTTTGGTTGGATCCTCAACGAACCGAGTGTCTTGTGGCAGGGACAGGATGTGGACCGACGCAATCTCCTGGAGGACATCGTTCGAAGGCTTTCGCACGATTAGCGCGACCGCCCAATCGCTCCCTGAGTTGAAAACGTAATACCGCGTTCTGATGTATGCCCTCTTTCCTTTGAGGAACGATTTGATCCTTTCCTGGGTCAGCTCGAAATCGACCTTCTTGATGCTGACTTCTTTGCAGTGCTCTGGGAACATGTGGACCGAACGGACGGCTTAGAGTCTTGAAGGCTATAAAAATCATTGCCGATTGGAGAGCCTGCCTCTGCGGCCTCAGCTTATTATAGGGAATCGCACGATAGTCGAACTCTATGAAGCATGATGAGTCGGGCCGATTGATAGAATTCGGAGAATTTCCGATTCTGGAGACCACCAGGCTTGTCCTGCGACCAATCACGCTGGACGATGCGGAGTTCTGGGTTCGCAACTTCTCCGACCCCGATGTTGTGGAGCTTACGGCCTTCGAGCCTCCGAGGGATATCGAGAAGGCTAGAGAGGAGATTGCCACACACTGCATCAAGGTATTCTCGGAGAACACTGGCATCCGATGGGGAATCACAATCAATGGCAGCAACCAGCTGATAGGTACGGCTGGATACTACGGATGGGAAAAGGAAAGGGGCTACCATGCGAGTTTGGGATACGATCTTCTCCGTGAGCACAGGAGTAAAGGTATAATGAAGGAAGCGCTCACCACAATAATCGATTTCGGATTCGAAACCATGAAGCTTCACAGGATCCAGGTCATGATCGATCCTCGGAACGATGCGTCGATCAGACTGGTCGAGGCACTCGGTTTCAAGAAGGATGGAGTCTTGCGTGAGGATCAATACTTCCGAGGAAGATTCCAAGACGACGTCGTTTACTCCATCCTCAGCAGAGAATGGGCGAGACGATGAAATGATGTCCTGATTCGGATATTCCGTCCTTGGGACGTCTCGTTGCTGCAACAACCTTCTTTAACCCCGGTCGGAATACCCGAAAGGTCGTGTGAATGAAGGGCTTCCTGGTCCTTGAGGATGGGACAGTTTATGAGGGGGAAGCCTTCGGCGCTCACAAGGAAGTCCTGGGAGAGGTCGTTTTCGCGACTGGGATGACGGGGTACCAGGAATCACTGACAGACCCATCTTACTGCGGTCAGATTCTCGCGGCATCATATCCGTTGATCGGAAATTACGGAGTGAACGACATTGATTTTCAGTCAGCCAAGGTCCAGGTCTGGGGCTATGTTGTGAAGGAGGCGTGTGAATCGCCGAGCCACCGCGACTCGAGGACGACAATACACCAACTGTTGGTCGAGAACGGGATTCCAGGACTCTCAGGCATCGATACGCGCTCACTCATCAGACGGCTTCGCAACTTCGGCACGATGAAAGGGGGGATCTCTACTGCCAACCCGGACAGGCTGTTGGAGAGGATTCGCAGTATGAGGCATCCCGAGGATGACAACCTGGTCGCCAATGTCAGCACTCGGAAGATAATACGATATGACACTGGGAAGGGAAAGACAGTCGCCCTGTTCGACTGTGGGATCAAATCGAACATCGTCGAGGAGCTGAGTCGACGGTTCAATGTCATCCAGCTACCGTTCGACACCCCTGAGGAGACTGTGAGAGAGTTCGAGCCGGATGGGATCTTCATATCCAACGGCCCGGGAAACCCTGCGCATCCAGAGATAATGGCAACCACCGTGGCTACGCTCGGGAAGCTGAAAGAGGATTTCCCGATGATGGGCATCTGCCTTGGCCATCAACTTCTGTCGTTGATGTTCGGCTCGAAGACATACAAGCTCAAGTTCGGTCACAGGGGAATCAATCAACCTGTCAAGTTCGAGGGGAAGGTGTACATAACATCGCAGAACCACGGTTTCGCCGTGGACCCAGTCTCCGCGGAGGAAGCAGGACTTGAGATCACAGTCACCAACCTGAACGATGGGACGGTAGAGGGGATGCGTCATCAAGAATTGCCGATCTTCTCCGTTCAGTTTCACC
>CAZTFD010000189.1:0-3198 GCA_964612225.1 uncultured Thermoplasmata archaeon
TAGGACTGAAGCTTCCCAAGCTTCAAACCCGGGTTCAAATCCCGGCAGCCGCACTCTCATGCGCAGCCAGACCAATATTTCTCGTCTTCAATCAAAGGTCTTTCTGCAGAAAAAGAAACCATACCTGCGAGACCGTCTGACACCCTAAGTGCCAAGAGCGTTCTCACAGGCCTCCGTCGAGATCTTTCCTCTGTTCCGTCACCACATTGACTTCATAAGGTCGTGCTTCTTCTCCATCGCGTCGCTGATATTCTCACCGACAATCACATCAGAGCCCATGTTGTTGACGCCCACGAGCAGGTTGTCCGTACCCTGGTCCCACACCATATTCTTGCCGCCACCTACGACGGTACAATGGTCGGAGAAAGGACCCAACCATACTTGCGCGACTTCTGCATCAAGATTCTCGAAGTTGTTCCCTGAGAGAGTCCAATGGCTGCAGGTCTCTAGCCAGCCGTAGTATCCGTAGGGCCCAGGAGCGATGTAGATGCCTGCGAGTCCACGCCCGGAGACCTCGTTCCCGGTGACCACTGCATCTTGTATTCCGAACCCATAGATGCCTCCAACAAGGTAGTCGAGGCGTATCTTGTTGTTAGAGATGACCGCCTTCAGAGACCAGGCCGCCTCCTTCTTGAGGAACGCTCCGTAGGATGGTCCATCGTCGTCCAAGACGATGGCGTCTGACAGGATCATTTCCCCCCATCCTCCGTGAAAGTCCATTGTGTTGTGCGAGATCAGCACCTGTGATGGCGAAGTAATCAGATCAATGGGCATTGCTTTTTCCTGCGGCTTAATATCATTGTAGCAGAAAATCTGACAGCCGCGTGAACCACCCATGAAGTTGTAAGATATCTCGACAACCGACCCCTCGATGTTCCTCGTCATCACCGAAGCGTAGGAATCTATGAATGTGTTCGCGTCCCCTGCGCCGCCGCCAATAAGTGCTCGTCCGTTGCTCAGGCCGAAGATGGCAATTGCCTCCGTGAAACGGGTGAATTCACATTGCTTCACGATGTGGGTTCCAGTCGTCGGGCCCACATGAAATCCCCAAGTCGACTTGAAATCACAGAGGTCAGAGATCCTGATTCCGACATGGCAGTTGTCTGGTACCAGGTACGGATTGAAGTATCCGGCACCCTCATGTCCAATGAACTGAACGCGTTCCACCAGCGAGTTTGCGTTTCTCCCATCTATCCTGACCATGGCATCTGTAAGATAGAGATCCATGCCAAAGGCCTGTTTGCCATAGGTCACTGTCGTCCAGTAGGACGTGATTTCCAGTGTCATGTCTGAGATCCTCACATTTCCTCCCACGAATGCGAAGAGCGATGGTAGGTCGATTGGATTGTTCAAAGGCGGCGCGTTCGGATCCAGGCCTCTGAGTGTGTCGACTCTCGTGACACCTTTGCCAGCTCCTCTGAAAGTCCCATCGAAACCGGTGACGACAATGTTGTTGCAGTAGAACTGACCGACAGTGAGCTCGACGGTACTACCAGTACCAGCGGAGACCGCTTGATTGAACGCATATTGGACATTCCTGGTATCATCTCCCCCCGATGGGGAAACGGTCCAAGTCATCGTGTTCTTGTCGTACGCTACGTAGCTCGGACCCGCAATCGCACTCGGCAACGAGAAACTCACTGCGAGCGCAACGAAGATCACAAGCACGGTGACACAGCTCAATACTCTGACTAGGCGCGAGAAAGCGCTCTGTTCCATCACACTACCTCCCTCCTCCTCGAACCACCTTCGAGGTGTTCGTAATGCCCTCGCCTGGACATTCGTCCGAGGGCACCAATCCTAGGAGCCACAGAAGAAGCCTTATACACTCCTCAAGATGGCACGAGGTGTTCTGGTCACAAATGGAGGGCGGGCTGACCTCAATGATACTGTCTCCGATTGAAAGACCGGACATTCAAGCAACGAGAACGCCACGTTCGTCTCGCTGAATGCTGTCACTACTCTCTAGGCCCGGAAGACGAGCTGTGTTTCCTGATTTCCTTGGCATTGGCAACCATGGCTGCAGGCAACTTGTCTCGCCACGTCTCATACGTGCGGTATGCGCAGGTGATATTGGGCGTTATGGCTACGACATCTGGATCCTCGCCGATCTCTTTGAGAACCTTGAGGATTTCAGCCATCTTGTTGCCATAGAAAATGCACAGGAGAAACAGTGGGAGGTTGCTGAAGGTCCTGATGTATGTTATCTGGAAGGGATACCTCGAAAGCAGCCTTCTGCCGACCTCCATCTTGTCAGCACCGTCCCTGAGACCCACATGCACCAAGGCCTCGACATCTCCGCCTTGGGTGGGGTCTCCGCGCATTTCGAGCGACAGTGATCCATCGGATATCATTCTCTCCAGGTGTCGCTTGACCGTCTTGGTTGAAGCTCCGACCATATCAGCGATATCCGCTATGGTCCTACGCGCGTTGTCATGGAGCGAAGCTATGATTTTCAGGTCGAGGAGGGTGAGTTCCCTGCAATTCGATTTCAGCTTCGATACTCCGTGGACAGGATAGCCAGGGCATAGTTCCTCATCGAGACAGTATATTCCCACAGTTGGCGCCGGCATCTTCGCTACCCACCTTACGAAATCGGCATATCCGTCGAGCTGGGATATGTCTCTCAGCTCCCCGACGACAAAGAGTTGATTCCCTGCGGAGGCGACCGCGGCCCGCGTGAATTCGCTTTCCCCCAATCTGTCTAGGGCTTCCTTGACCAATGCTGCGTCGGATCTGCCAAATACTGCCATAGGGACTGCGCCAAGGTAACTGCCGGAAATGCACCCTGACAGCCTAAGGAGTGGCCAATTCTTAAAGATCACCTGCATCCGATGGTGAGCGACCTGCACAGAGATTCCAAGTTCTTCTGCAAGCTCCCGGAGAGGTATCCTTGGATTCTTCTCAATCAGTTGAACTAGCTTCCGGTCAGTATCATCCATTTCCTTCAGAACGCCTAGACCATGCGAATTATTGAACCTTTCTCTTGATGATCCAGATGCATGACCCCCAATCAAGAGAGCATTTTGCTGAGAACTCTCTGAACCTCCTCGTTCACGACAGAAGGTGTTAGGAGGGATTTGGTCCCGGCCAATTCCCCGCTGATTGAAATCAGAAAAAGAAAGTCTGGCTCCTGCCGGGTACAAATCCCGGCAGCCGCACTTTCATGTTGGTGAAGCGTTCGCCTTTTGTCACTCT
>CAZTFD010000190.1:0-3095 GCA_964612225.1 uncultured Thermoplasmata archaeon
CATAGACGATTTGCATGCCGCTGCATCTGAACTAGTCGAAGCACGTCCCGTCATAAGCTCTCGCATAATCGTGATGAATCCCGTGTACTGACTTTCAGCTTGTCTCCTCGTGGAGAAGATGCGAGGGCCCGGATTTGAACACGATCATGATTCGAATCGCAGTTCTTCGTCCGTTTCAAATTCACACCGAAGGGTGGCGATTCGAACAAGGTTCCGATCTGCCCATTCGACCAGGACGGTCACATCGGTGCGAGTTCCTTCTGATTGAGATTCCGCTCCCTCATCTCAGCAGCAGCCCATTCCAGGGCCCTTCCGATGCACGGATTCCCCATCTTCTGGCGTATGTCGACAACCCAGGGTTCCAGTCTCTCCCACATGAAAACCCAGTTGACTTTGCCGAGCACGAACTCTCTGTCGAGGAGATTCTCTCGAGCAAGGTCGCCTATCCCATCAAAATAGTTGACCACCATCCAGAGCGACAACTTTGGACATTCCTTCTCCATCTCCCCAGGGTTCTTGGAATCCAACTCCCTGACCCTGATCCAGGCCTCTTCGAAGTCCTTGGAACTCCAGTGCTCATTCATTCGCATTATCAGTTCTGTTCTTCTATCCTTTGACATAGACCGCAGTTCTACGACCGCGAAGAATGCGCCCGCAGCTATGCTCACCGCCACTATTGCATCCAATACCAAGGAAGCGTCTACCACTGCCATTCCTCCAGACTAGGAATCGCCTTTCCTTCTCTAAGGTCTTTTCCGAGGCGAAGCTCAATGGCCTACCAACTGAACGATCCTCTCGAGACTGACTGAGTTCTCATAGAAGGCTCCCATCCATCTTGAGCACCTGTTCGCGCTCAAGGGAACTCCGACGGTTGGAATTCCAAGTTTCATGCTCTTTCGCATGCCCATCACCAGCTCAGGTACGCACGCGATACCCAGACCGCCTATTCGCCCTTCCGAACGCGACAAGCCCTTGAGCTTCCTTAAGTCCGTGCCCATCCAGATGTATGCGTCCACGCCGTACTGTCTCAGCAGAGTGCTGACCCTGTTCAGGAAGCAGGCGTTCGAGCATCCGCGACAGACATAGTCGATGTCGCTCATTGAGGACTTGCAGCCGTGCTTGAAGTCCTTCAGACAGTGAGGGAGGAAGGCGATCTTGCGCTCGCATTTCATGAACTCCTCCCGATTGATCCGATTCACAAGCTCTATCTCCAGCATGTACAGATGGTATTGTTCCTCGCTGGTCCAGAGTCTCCGATCCCGAAGCTTGAGAATCGATAGGTCTTCCAAGTGCTGCTCGACGAACGGAGTGTACTCGGACAAGGCAGGACTAATCCTCCCCAACAGGAACACCATGTCCGGGTCTCCGAGGTCTTCGCGCGCCCTGCGAAGCAGTCGCTTTCTGGCACTAGCTCTCCGGAGCATGCCTAGGAGCGCCTCCTTGTCGGGATACTTCAACAGACACTCATCCGCGAGTTGTCGAATCAGATTGTAGTACCCATCCGTGGAGGAGCTGGGGCCAAAGAGCGAGTAAGTCTTTCCCGGCAATGGGCTGTAATGGAATCCTTCCTCGACCATCTAGTTCTCCCACGCGAATCACTCTGGACGGATTATGAGCTTTGTGTCGCCTTTCCTCCCTGCGGGCTTTTCTGACACCAGCTCCAGATCGGTTCAAATCCCGCTGCGCAAACATCGCTACCAATGTGACTTCATTCTACTTCATAATGCACTTGTCTATCATGTCCTGGGTGATGACGAAGCGATCATCGCATATCTGATGGAGCTCGTTGCTTATGTTCTGGCCTTTCGAATAGAAGAGCTCCACTATGACTCCTGCGTCCTTAGAAGCCCTGACTGCGGGCACGAAATCGCTGTCTCCAGAGACAAGAACCGCTTTGTCAATCTTGTTTGACGAACTAAGTTTAACAAGGTCCACGGACAGCAGGACATCTACACCCTTCTGTTCGAAAGGAGGATTGGAGTTCGTCTTCCTCAATCTTCCGAACCGGATCTCGAACCTTGGGAGTCTATCCAGCGCTGTGAAGAATCTATCGGCGTCACTCTTCCGCTTCTTCTCTGAATCGCTTGGGACAGGACTCTGATATGGAGGGCAGTCATAGACGTAGGTCCTGAATCGCTCGCAACCTCTGCACAGCAGGTCCGAGAATGCCCTTTAGTCAAGCTTCGGTTCATTGAAGTCGTACTTCAGGACCTTGGATAGGTATCCGTTGTCAATGAAAACTGCGGTCTTGTCCGTCAGGATTCTCAACTCAACCTTCAGGAAAAACGTGGATATTTGCCTGCCGTCCATCAGTGATGAACAACAGGGGACATATACAGAAGTGCATGAATCGCCACACCTTATAAGGATTTCTACTCAATTCTAGTACTGTCGCCAGGTGCCACTCAGTGGAGCTTGTCCCAGAACCAGCCCACCTCGAAGTCCTGGAGTGCGTTCGGTTCAAGTCCCCCTTCCTGCCACGTGCCTGAACATAACAGGGGAAGAAGAACGCCTGAACTTTATCAGGATCGTCGGAGATCCTGGCTGGGAATTTCCCCAAGAGACCGTCACCAGACCGGGCAAACAATCAAAGGAGCCAAATCACAGGATCCTTTGGCACGAATTCGATGGCGATAACAGACAGGTTCTCTCGCTTCTTCTTGAGCTTACGGAAAACCCCTTCACTCGAACTCGCACTCGCAATGATCTTCCTGTCTTTGTATGCGACGGACTGGTCCGCGAACTTGTCTCTGAGTTCCGCCATGTGGTTCATAACCCAGAGTTTGTTCTGCGCTCCCTGTTCGATCTCAGCCGCAATCCGATGAATAGACAAGCCCTTTGGCAAAGCCGTTGCACAACCCTCCATCATCTTCGACCTCCGGGCCTCGCTCTCTTCTGGTATCAAGATTCTAGCACCAAATCTTATACTTTGTGACTGCTGGTAGCCTTCTGGACCCGAACTAGACACGGATCTGGTCAATGGGAACTAACGCCTACAAGTTCCAGGATGCTAGCCCCGGATGCAATGAATCCGGTTCAAATCCCACGCCAGATGAACCCTTATCTCCTGCGGAGGCGATGACGATTGGAGAGAG
>CAZTFD010000191.1:0-3087 GCA_964612225.1 uncultured Thermoplasmata archaeon
GTTGGTGGACTTTGTCGAGATCACACTCATCCGTTCCGACAATCTTCTTAGGGACCTTCGAGAGGAACGATTCGATCGATTGAAGCGTCTCATGGGTGACATTGGTCGGGTTCGCGTTCCCAACCCCGTAATCGTCGCCCGAGACGATCTTTACGATCACGTTCTCCTCTATCTCGGATGAGCCAGTTGCGATCTTGAAGGTGCTTGTCCTTTTGTTGGCGAAGCTCTTGAATTGGATTGAGTCTATCATCTCCTCCGACCTCCTTGGATGAGCTTGACCGCGTTGATGTCCTTCTTCAGCCCCAACGCCTTCGCTACTGGAGAGCACTTGGTCCTGAGCAGATACGCTATCGGGCCCAGGTCCGTCTCAGAGAGCGATTCGAAGTTCGCCATCCCTTTCGCAACGATGAGGTCCGCATTCCTCAACATCTTTCCGAACGGGCCGCTCAGCGAATCGAGGTCCAGACCGACAGCGAAGCCAGGAGCCTCGACGATCCGATCTACCAACTTCTCCATCCCAAGTCCTGAAATGTCCTTTTTCGTGGCGTCGGAGAGGATTGGTTCTTCCTTGACGACGAGCGTCAAGTCGATATCGAACTTCTTCAGCTCCTTGAGCGCGAGCCTGTCCAGAACGATCTCTCCGCAGTTGTCTCCGAGATAGACGACATGCTCAGCCTTCTTCAGGATGAATTCGACTCTTGGAGTGTCATCATGTCCGAGACCCTCCGAGAGCAGGTTCCTGAATTCTTTCTTCAACTTATCCGGGTCGTCATATCCAGTGCCTATTCCGAAATCGAGCACATTCCCCACGATTGAGCACAGGAACGCATCTCTAAGAGGATTCTTGGAGGCCTTGACGAATCTCTCCGCGGCCGGATACAGGTCCAAGCCCACCTCATTGCTCCTCCTCTTGAGTGCCTGGTATGGGTCTCGCGTCCCCAAGATGTCGTAAGTCGCCCTATGTACCTGCGTTGCGACGGTGGCGGAGCATACACCCTCTCCGAACAGCTCTCCGAGCATTTCAGATGCGTTCCTCACGGCCTCGACAGTGGTCGGACCGTCGACCTCCTCGGCCTCGAAAAGGACTCTTCGGATAAGGCACGGAACGCACTCAGGTGTCATCCGCATGGCAGCGCGTGAATCCTAGTACCTGGATATAATTTGTCGTGAAGTACAATGACGACTCCTAGCTTGATATCTTTGAACTCTCATTCGCGTTCCAGAGCGCGGCTCAGTGATGTGACTGAATGGGCGTGGTCATCAGGAAGATGCGGGTCGAGGACCTGGTCGATGCCAAGGGAATCGATCTCCTCTGCTGGAACGACCTCATGGAGAAGTCGTACGGCATCAAAGGCAAGCTCTCCGCTAGGACCGACGAGAGCATCCTCTCCTTCCTACATTCGGACCCTGAAGGGTCGTTCGTCGCCTCCGACGAGTTCGCAGGTGTGATCGGCTCGTGTTTCTCTCATGTCTGGGGGACGACTGGCTGGGTCGGCCCATTGTCCGTGTTGCCGTCATATCAGGCTCGCGGGCTCGGCAAGGATTTGCTCAGATCGTCCCTAAGATACCTCGAAGACCAGCGGTGCGTGGACATTGGTCTCGAGACGATGCCCGAGAGCTCCACGAACCTGGGCATGTACTTGAAGGTCGGCCTCAGGCCGGAGGGAATGGTCTTCGTGCTGGGCAAGAAGATCGAGCCTCATGAGCTGCAGGACGAAACCTTCGAGGAGGTGTCCGTAGAGCGGTACTCAGAGTCCCAAGCCCAGGAGAAGCTCAGGACGCGGTTCAAGAACATCTCCAATACGCTTAGGATGGGTCTGGATTACACCAAGGAGGTCGACCTGACGATGAATTACTCCCTGGGCGACACGCTTGTCGCGACTCTGAAAGAGAAGGTCGTTGGGTTCGCGGTCGTGCACACCGTCCAGAAGCGGCTGAACGTAAGCGCAACCTCCGTTCGCGTACTCGCAGTTGCTCCAGGAGCCAAACTCGACGTGTTCGAAACCCTCATAGGATCCTCGGAGCTGATGGCTGCGGATGCGGGAACAAAGGAGATTTCGATTGCAGTCCCGGCATCGTGCAGGCGCGCCCTCGACTCCGTGTTCTCCCGGGGCTACTCCATCGTTCAATCGTTCGAGCGCCTCATGTGGATGGGGAGCTCGGGCATGAGCGATGCCAACTTCAATTTGTGCACATGGTCAGGGTAGAATCATTTGATTATGCCAATCTCGGACAATTTCTCCGGAAGGTAGGTGTCCGTCACATAGTCAAGACCGTACTTCGCCAGGGCCTGTTGCTCGGCCTTCTTCCCTATCTCGAGCATCAGGTCGATCTCGTGCTTCCAGAACTGGTCATTGAACCTTGGGTCCGTCTTCTCGGCGTTCAGCGCTTGGATGTCCTTGTCGTTGAGCTTGTCCGTAGGTAGTTCGTAATTGAGTATGTCGGATGCCGTGATTCCGATGAACTCGGCCGTAGGTGTGGCCAGATACTCGGACAGATGGGCGGTCTTGATAGCGCCATAGGCCAGAGAAGCGTGTATCCGGAAGCTCCAGGGGTCGCCGTCGACGAATGTGCAGACAGGGAGCTTCATCTCCTCGTTCACTCTCTTGATGAACCTCCTCGTGCTTCTGGCTGGCTGACCCTTCAAGTGCACCAGGATCGCGTTCGCGTCCTCGTCGAACTTGTTCTCGACGAGTCTGTCGAACATACCACCGGTCTCTATCGCGATGATGAAGTCTGCGTCGCAGTCTATGAACTCTATCTTTTCCTTCTCGACATTGTACGGGATCCCATAACCAGAATCGCCGACATCGTCCCTGCAGTTGATCTTCTTCTTCTTTCCCTTCCTGTCCAGCTCCTGCAGGGTGATGTTCCCGATCACCCTCGCACCGTCCTCCTCGGGCCTGAGCTTGAAGTCCTCCCTCATGCAGGTCGTGATGATCTCCAGGTCCTCGGCGAGCATGTTCGATTCGTCCTGGGCGTTAAACTTGCCCTTCGCCCAGCCTTCTGAAATGTAGTACATCTCTCTGAGCGTCGAGCTCTTCTCCTCCTTGATCATGTCCTCGATGAACTCGAGCATGTACATCG
>CAZTFD010000192.1:0-3080 GCA_964612225.1 uncultured Thermoplasmata archaeon
GCTCGGGCTCTAGCGGCAGCTATGGAATCAACGTACGAACAGCCCTAGATCCTCGTCCCGGTGGATCGACGGTGGGACGTTCACGTTGCCCCTGTAGTCCTCGCTCGTCCGCTCGATGATCGGGGCGTCCCCGTCCCTGAGCATTACATACTGGGATCGTGCACCCGTCACTATTAGCATTATCTTGACCTTGCCAGCCATCTCGGGCTCGACCGAGCAGCCCCAGATGAGCCTCGCTTCGGGTTTGATCCTGCCAGATATGATCTCGGCGGCCTTCGCAGCCTCCTCGATGTTCATGTCAGGGCCTCCGACCACCCTGATGAGTGCGCCCCTTGCATCCCTGAGGTCGATCTTCCCAAGAAGCGGGGAGTTGAGAGCCTCCTCGACCGCGTCCTCGATCCTCTCCATGGGCTTCCCTGCCGCATCGCCAACACCGATGAGCGAGACACCGCCTTCGTTGAGTATGGTGTTCAAATCGGCATAATCGACGTTAACTAGACCGGCGTGCGTCAACATATCCGTGAGACCCTTGATCGTCTGAAGCAGTAGCTCGTCCGCGACCTTGAACGCTGCCTGGACCGGCAAGTTCGGAACCAGCTCTATCAGCGTGTCGTTCGGAATAACGATGGTCGTGTCGCACACCTTAGCGAGCTTGGACAGCCCTGCCATCGCATTCTCCATCCTCAGCTCTCCCTCGGATCTGAATGGTAAGGTGACGACTCCGATCGTCAACGCCTTGGACTCCTTAGAGACCCTGCCAACGACGAATGAGCTGCTAGTGCCAGTGCCTCCGCCCATGCCTGCCGTTATGAAGACTATCTGCGATCCCTTGAGCCACTCCTTGATGTCCAGCTCGTTCTCCATGGCAGCCCTTTCCCCGACCTCCGGCCTTGCGCCAGCGCCCAGGCCGCGAGTGGTTATCTTCCCTATCAAGATCTTTCTTGGTGACTTGACCGTGAGCAGGTGCTTCGCATCAGTGTTGATCGCGAGCATTTGGATGCCTGACAAACCATCTTCGATGCATCGGTTGACCGTGTTGCATCCAGCACCTCCGCATCCGACGAGCTTGATGCAGACATCGAGCTGGTTGGCGATCTTCTCGATCTCCATGTCCTCAGCTGTTCTCTGCTGCTCAGGCTGGGACTCAATAGGCACATTCCCCGCGGAAGATCCGCTGAGAGCACTCTTTATCAAACTGTCCGGCATGGTGCATCCCAATCATACGTGCGACCGCATAGTATTTAATAAGCGCGGATAGAGAGAGAGGGCCACGCACGCGCGCACACCCGGGCATGCGTTTCTGCCCGCGCGCCAGGTAGTCGTCACCCGTACACGAGCCCTGTCAGAACAGGGCCGATGAGCATCAGGGCGCCAAGACGCAGGAGATCGGAGACTATCCCGACCTTGAACATGCTCCATATCTTCACATAGCCCGAGCTGTAGACTATTGCCATTGGCGGAGTCGTGGATGGTATGGCGCTCGATATCGAACATGCGAGGGCGGCACCTATGATCGGGGGAATCGGCGACACATCCGCACCAAGCGCCAATGTAGCAGCGATTGGGCAAGATATGATAGCTGCAGCTGTGTTGGACGCCGCGTATGTCAGACCGAATCCAAGGAGGCACGAGACCGCGAAGATGGCCCACTCGCCCGGGTTCTCACCCAATGACGTGGCGACCTGCCCGCCCAACCAATGAGCGAATCCGCTCGCCTCCAAGCCCAACCCAAGCGCTATGCCCCCTCCGAACAGGAAAACTATGTTCCAATCGATGCCCTTGGCTAACTCGTCCCATTTCAGCACAGGCTCCCCTTTGATCCTGAGCAGGCCCGCGAGCAGGATTACGAGGACTGCGGGCATCGCCTCTGGCATTATCGTCGACAGGTCGCTCGAGAGAGGCGCGAGGCTTGGATAGTAGGTTGCGGCGGCCTTGACCGCAGACGGGAATATCCATAGGGTCACGGCCATCACGAGCAATCCGGCGACGACAATCTCCCCATGGCTCATCTTCCCGAGCTGCTTGGCAACGACGCGCATCTTGCCCTTGTCAGCGCTGACGGTCTTCTCCTCCGGCCTGAGCATCTTGAACACGACAATCCAAGATATGAGAAGACCGATGAGCGCGTGCGGCGTCCCGATCAAGAGCCAGTCCAGGAACGTGACGTCCTGCACGGAGAACTCCTCCACCGTGCTCTTGGCTATGAGATTCGGGGGCGTGCTGATCAGCAGCAGCATCGCTCCTGCAGTGGCTGCCTGCGCGAGCACTAGCATGCACGCCTCGCTGTATCTTCCACCAGGTTTCACACCCGTCATGGACAAATATGCGATGAGGAATGGGAAGACCACAGACGTGGAGGCCGTGATGGAACCGGTTAGCGTCAATATGAAAACGGGCAATGCAGCCACGAAGAAGGCAGCCAACATCGGGTTTTGTCCCTTGTACAATGAGCCGAGGCGGACGGCGATCCTCCTATCGAGATCCCACTTCCTGAAGGCGGCCGCCAGGACGAACCCGGCCATGAAGATCCAGATGATGGGGTCCGTGAAGGATGTGAGAGAGGTCCTCCATGGGAGTATCTGAGACATCGAGAAGATGATGGGGGGAATCAGTGCGGCCACACCGAGCGGAACGCACTCCGACACCCACCAGGTCAATACCCAGAACAGAGTGGCGAGCGCGATCTGGGGAGCCTTATCAGGGATATTGAAACCTAGTTCATCGGACATGTCTGCAGCCGCTGATATCATCGATTGTGGTTCCGGCAACAAGACGATGATGAGGAACAGCAGCGGCCCAAGAACTAACCCGATCCTCTGCTTGTTGAGCCATTTGCCCCACTTCTTGAGGTGAGTCTGCCGTAGCTTTGGGTCAACCTTTGGATCGATCCAAGACAATCCGAGTCACTCCTGATGGGAATCGAAATGCGGAAGCCGTACTTCAACGTTGACGGAGGATGTTGATGGCATGGCAACTTCAGAGAGCTAGAAAGAGGTCTGGGCAGAACCTCAAGAATAGAAAGAAGAGAGCCACTGGAGGGAATCGGACCCTCGACCTACGCCTTACCAAGGCGTCGCTAT
>CAZTFD010000193.1:0-332 GCA_964612225.1 uncultured Thermoplasmata archaeon
GACGCTCTCAAGTACACGGGCACGGCGAGCCTTGGGTATGTGATTACGAACCCGGCAAACCCGTTGGACATGGCTTCGGCGTATGATCCAATAACGAAAACGCTGACTATCAAGGGCCCGTACAACTTCAACAACCCAGGCGGGAGAGCGAGAATACTCTACCACGGCGCTCCTTGGATCGAGTTCAACGTGTCGGCTATCATATCTCCGCCGATCGCAGACGCTGTAAGGTGCGTCGCCGCACACTTGTCAGCGGCCGCGCGAGCCAGCGGTGCAGGCGAATCCAGGGGCTCAGGCGGGTCACCAAGCGGATCTGGTCCGGTGTGAGCTGA
>CAZTFD010000193.1:343-3065 GCA_964612225.1 uncultured Thermoplasmata archaeon
GCAGCTTTACGGCGGGAGCCCGACGTTCAAGTTCTGGACCGCGGGTGTCTACAATGTGACACTGATCGTGCAGGACGGGGCGAACCAGACCAGCTCCGCATTCGTCAGGATTGCTGTCGAGGTGGAGATACCGGAGTTTCCAGTCGCCTTGATCCCTATCGTGTGCATGCTGGCAGTCTTCCTGTTGGTCAGGATATCCAGACGCCGGGAACGTCCGAAACGAGGATAGCCATCAGCACTTGCGGTCGAGTCGGTGACCGTCGGCCGGGCCCCTGAGATCACGACTGATTCTCGGCGGCGCGGTAGCGGTCGAGCTCGTAGCTCTCGCTCGGCCTCTCCCTCGCATTCAGCGCGCGTTGGATGAACTGTCCGCAGTTGCTCCCAATGCGGTTCTCCTCGAGCTCGCCTATGCTCAGGACGACATCGAACCCTTCTCGTCTGAGCGATTCGATCATCGGATCCGATGTGCGGCTGTCGTGAGGATCTATCGCAGACCTCAGCGCCTCCTCGTGTCCGTGCACAGTCGGGTTCAGAGGCGTCAACTTGATCATGAAGAGTGAAGGGTCGAAATGCTCACGAAGCAGTACAGCATCGATGGGATATCCGATCGCTGGGGCGAAGTTCAGGGTCACCTTCTTATCGCCGTCATCGGGTCTCGCGAACCTCGCGCCGTATGCCGCGATCTCCTCAAAAGACCATTTCTTGGTCGGAATGAGCTCGTCCCTCTTCGTCGTATCAGTCGTGTGTATTGAGAACTGCAGCTGGAATCTGCCGTGCGCGTAGTGTCGCTCCTTGATTGCGATCAACTTCTCGAAAAACTCTCGTGCTGGTTCGGTGCTTGGCGCTACCGTCGACATGGAAGCCTGGAGTCCGGGCGCATCATACATCTGAGGAAGACGGTCCATCGCGTCGAGCACCTCGGGGTTCAGGGAAGGCTCTCCCATTCTTGCGAATTGTATCTTGAACTTCTTTGTCGGGACTCGGCCATCAGGAAATCGCAGTCGGACCATATGATCAATCTGCGCGAGTATCTCGTCAACGGTTAGCCGTCCAGCGAACTCGCCTCCAGCGTCGCACATCCTGCATCTTATGGGACATCCGAACATCGACGAGACGATGAGCACCCATTTCTGTTCGCGCGGGATCGGCGGTTGCACGGATTCGACAAATTCCACCATGAATCGCTTGGGATCGGCTCGCGCACCTTCGTCCTCGCGCATCCGTGCCACGTACACCTTGGCGATATCGTCGCTTCCATACTCCGAGATTATCCTCATTTTCTTATCCCCCTCTTGACGTGCCCCTCAGCGAGCATCGCCGCAAGAATCCCGTCGCCCACGGCGATGCCGGTTTGACGACAGCTCTCTCGCAACGCATCCCCCACCAAGAACATGCCCGGTACTTCGGTCATCGGAGGTACTCCTCTCGTCGCGGAGGCTCGCAGGTTCGAGTCTTTCAGCAGCTCGATGTTCGGCTCTCTGCCACAGGCGATGAGGATGTAGTCTCCAACGAGGTCCACCGGCTTTCCATCGTGGCTGCAGCTCAGGACAACACGACCTTTGCGTTCGCTCACGCTCCTCGGGATGAAGCCGGTTCGAACTTCGATTCCCGCTTGTTCAGCCCTCGCTTGCAGGAGCGGAAGACACCGCGGCGGCGATCTCGAAAGGATTGTCACCTTGCAGCCCTTGCTTCGTAGATTCAGGCCGTAGTCGAATGCCGCATCTCCGCCTCCGACGACTAGTACCAGTGAATCCCCTGGTCCCTTGCGGGGAATCGAGTTGATTCCATAGAACAGTCTCTTTCCAGTGAATGCTGACAAGCCTTTCAATCTGGTCGCTCTCGGGCGCGTCCCCGTCGCGATGATGAGCGTCCGAGATGCGCGTTCTCTTCTATCTGTCTTAATGACAAACCCTCCCTTTCTGAGGATTATCCTTTCGGCTCGTTCCTTCGCAATCGTGACGCCGACATCTCGAACCTGATTGACCATTAGAGCAACCAATTCCGCGCCACTGATCCCGCCCGGAAAACCTGGGTAGTTCTCCACAAGGTTCGCCTCACGCAGCAGTCCTCCTGGTTCGTCCATCTCCAGGAGAAGCGGGGAGAGGCCCGCTCGCTGAAGGTATATCGCTGCCGCCATACCCGCTGGTCCAGCGCCAACGACGATTGCTTGCCTCACTTCACGCACTTCAGCACCTCCTCCGTCGTCACTGGTATCGCGAAGCCGTCCGCTAGAGTCCTCAGGCTCGCAGTGTGCAGGTCTTCGGTCTTGGATGCGGTGCCGTCGATGACGATGAACACGTCGAAGTCACGCATGAAGGCATCCCTTGCGGTGGTCTCGCAGCAGAGGTGAGTCATCACTCCCGTTATCAGGATCCTTTCAATCCCGAGATTTCTCAACATGCTCTCCAGCTCGGTTCCTACGAATGCGCTGTACCGCGATTTCCGCAGGATGTGCTCGCCGGATTCAGGGGCCAGCGCGGGCGAGATTTCTGAGAGCTGGTCGTCTTCGTAGAGCACGTCCCTCCACCATCTCTCCATGGAGCCAGCGGGAGCACCCCTGGAGTTCGCGTGCCTGGTGAAGATTACTGGCAGGTCTCTGCGTCGGTATGCTTCGATGATGCTCTCGACATTGCCGATAATCTCGGTGGCGGCAGGGATGAATGCGTGGGAGACTCTCTCGAGAAAATACCGCTGCATGTCGATCACGAGCAGCGCGGACCTC
>CAZTFD010000194.1:0-358 GCA_964612225.1 uncultured Thermoplasmata archaeon
CTTGTAGACACCCTTCCTCAATGGCTCATAGGTGTCATACCCCGTGGCGACGATGATCGTCCCCACCTTCAGCGTCAGGATTTCATCCTTCATGGCGTGGTCGATTGCCTTGTTCGAGCACGCCTTTACGCAGAGGAGGCACTTGCCAGACTTGAAATGGAGGCAGTGTTCCTTGTCAACTGTGTACTTCAGCGGCACGGCCTGTGGGAACGGTACGTAGATCGCCTTCCTCTGGCCGAATCCGAGGTCGAATTCGTTGTCCACTTTGACGGGGCACGCATCTGAGCAAAGGCCGCATCCTACGCATTTGTCCTCGACGACGAATCTGGCCTTGCGTCGGACCTTAACCTCGAAATTG
>CAZTFD010000194.1:386-3060 GCA_964612225.1 uncultured Thermoplasmata archaeon
CTCCTCGACATCTGAATATGAAAGTAGTGTGATGTTGGGATGCCTCGACAGCTCGACCATCTTGGGCGCGAGGATGCAAATCGCGCAGTCACCCGTCGGGAAGGTCTTGTCCAGCTGGGCCATCTTGCCGCCGATGCTCGGCTGGGTCTCGACGAGATAGACCTGAAATCCCATGTTCCCGAGATCAATGGCGGCCTGGATCCCCGCAACGCCCCCTCCGATCACGAGCGAAACCGGCTCGACCGGGACCTCCCTCGCCTCGAGCGGCTGGAGCCTGGCGGCCTTTGAAACGCCCATCCGGATAAGGTCGGCAGCCTTCTCGGTGGCCTTCTCCTTCTCGTGCGAATGAACCCATGAACATTGCTCTCGGATGTTGACCATCTGCAGAAGGCACTGGTTTAGGCCGGCCTGCTGGATGCACTTCCTGAAGGTCGGTTCGTGTAGTCTGGGAGAACATGATGCCACGACCACGCGCTGGACTCCGTTCTCCTTGATGGCCTTGATGATCTCCTCTTGGCCGAGGTCGGAGCAAGTGTATTTGTTCTCCCTCGCCACGACGACGCCAGGTAGCTTTTCCGCCTCGCCCCTAACCTTGCCGCAGTCCACGACTCCAGCAATGTTGCTGCCGCAATGGCAGACGAAAACACCGATCCTCGGCCCAGTGGTGCTGCCGGATTCCTTCGTAGGAGCGCTTGTTCCAACATCTTTGTCCTGCGGTGCGGGTGCGGTCATGTCCCACCTCCCTCGGTTCAGGCTGGACGTTTCTCGACCGGCCCGAGTGACCCCGCGAAAGGTCGCCGACTCTGGCTGTCTGGCGCATCCACTCGGTCCCATTGATGGTCTGACGTTTTTGGATAATAAGACGGCTATTTATAAGGGTTTCGAGCCCACTTTTCGAAATGCGGGGCCTTCACTGCGATAATCGTTCGAATGCGAAGGAAATATGACTTTTCGGTTACAGATTCTCAACACGAAACTCGAAATTCGTCATATTCGGTTTTCCGTAAAGCGTCGTTTCGTAGGGGCCCAGAAACGAAATGCGGCCATAACAACGTTATCGAAATACGCCTCATCCGATGTCGCGGTTTTCGAGGACTTCCGGGACTCGTGGCATTCTTCCAAACGTTAGGAGGGATTCTGATTCCAGCCCCTGTACTCTCACTTCCGAACCGGGCCGGTCGACTGGTGTTTCTTGACGTATCTGTACGAGATGTAACAGCTTCCTTCCCTGGAGACCATGCACGGACCGATCGGCGTGCTTGGAGTGCACTTCTTCGCGAATAGAGGACATTCCTCGCTCGTGAGAATGCCTCGGAGCATCTCGCCGCACCTGCACCCCTTAGCCTCGCTGTACTCTCGTTCCCGAATCGGTCCTAGCAGATCCTCGAATCTCTTTCCAGCATCGTGTTTCTCGAGCCTCTTCCTGATGGCGAGGCCGCTCTTCTTGATCACCGGGAATCCTCTCCAGGGGACGTCCACGGGCTCGAACGCATCCTTCATCGCCTTGATTGCCATGGAATTGCCGTCTGCATGGACAACCCGCTTGTACTCGTTCTGGACCTCTGCCCGGCCTTCTTTCGCTTGGACTGCCAGCATGTAGACTCCCATCAGAAGGTCGAGGGGTTCGAAGCCAGCGACTACTTGCGGGATCCCGTACTTCTTCGAAAGGAATTCATACGGCCTGGTCCCGATGATCGTGCTCACGTGACCGGGCTGGATCATGCCGTCAAGCTTTATCTCGCCCATTTCGGCTATCGCCTCCAGGGCAGGAGGGACGGTCCTGTGGCAGCTCAGGACCGAGAAGTTGACCGGCGGATTCGACAGAAGCGCGGAGGCGGTGGTTGGAGCGGTCGTCTCGAAACCGATGCCCATGAAGACGACCTCTTTCTGGATCTTCCTTGCCAGGGCCACGGCGTCGTCGACGCCAAAGACGACTCTGACATCGGCTCCCTCCGCCTTCGCGTCGTTAAGACATCCCTTTGTTCCAGGGACTTTCATCACATCGCCGAATACCGCAACTGTCAGGCCTGTTCTGGCCAAAGCCAGGATCTCCTCGATCTCTCCCGGCGGCGTCACGCAGACTGGGCATCCTGGTCCTTGGCGTATGTCGATACCAACGCGTCTGAACTCGCTGTCGAGGCCGAATCTGACGAGAGTATCCTGGTGCGTGCCGCACACGTGCATCAGGGTGAGCTTGAGGTTCATGTCCTCGAGCTTCTTGATGATCCTATGGGACATCTCCTTGTCCCTGAGCTTATACGTCCGGAACCACCATCCTGATGTTCCTTATCAGGCACTCCCTGCCTTCTGTGATTCTCGCGGGCTTCTTGCACTTTGGGCATTCCATGATTGGTACGGTTCTGTGAGGGGAGTCGTCGGTGACAGGCACGAGGCCGTCATAACCACATGAGCACTTGATCTTGCCAGGCACATGGCTGATCTCGAGAGTCGCCCCATCAAGGATGGAGTCCTTTGACAGCACCTCGAACGCGAACTTCATCTGCTCGTCGCCGAGCATGGTGTATTCTCCTATCTGGAGGTCTACCTGCTCTATCTTCTTCGCATTCCGTTTCTTCGCCTCGGACAGGATGCTCTCGACTATCTGAGTCATTACGGAAAACTCGTGCATCCTCTACGCTCCAGCGGATTCCAGGTCCAGCATCTCCTTGAAGAG
>CAZTFD010000195.1:0-3036 GCA_964612225.1 uncultured Thermoplasmata archaeon
AGGATGCCTGAGGAGCTGAACAGGCGGCTCACCGATCACGCGTCGAACTACCTATTCGCGCCGACTGAGGACTCCGTCAAGATACTGAAAGGCGAGGGTGTCTGGGGGAAGATCTTCAAGACGGGCAATACTGTGATAGACGCCACCGTCAGGTACCTTCCGATCGCCATGAAGACGCCCAAGGTCATGTGGGAAGTTCCATGGGAGAGCTACGCACTCGCCACGCTCCACAGGGCGGAGAACGTGGACAACCCAGAGACCTTGGAGAACATGGTCAGGGTACTGAAGGAGTCTCCTGTGCCAATCGTTCTGCCTCTTCATCCGAGGACCGACCTCAGGTTGAGGGAGTATAGGCTCAAGGACGCGCTGGAGAAGTCGAACAACGTTAAGCTGCTGCCTCCCGCGGGCTACTTCGACATGCTCGTCCTCATGAAGAAATCGAGATTCATCATAACGGACTCGGGAGTCATACAGGAGGAGGTCTCGTCTCCTGTGATGAAGAAGCGTGCGTTCGTGATGAGGAAGAGCACGGAGCGTCCTGAGGCTGTCGCAGCGGGCTACTGCAAGGTCGTTGGCACGAATCCCGACAAGGTGCTGAGGGAGCTCCGGAAGTTCGTGGAGGATCCCGAGGTCAAGTTCAAGCCCTGTCCGTACGGAAAGGGCGACTCAGGAGACAGGATCGCCTCGATACTGAAGAGAGAGCTGTGACCTTGCACGATGGTCCAGTAATTCTCATATAGGATTGATGTGGTTGGCCTGTCAGGAAGAGGAGCTGTGAATCCATGCCGAACGGATTGAAGAAGTGGTTCATGTTGCAGGTCTGGAGATTACAGCAGGTCGCTGCGCTCCTCACGCTCTTGCTCATGGCGCTGAACGTATCACTGTTGGTTTGGGGCTACATTAAATGGCGGAATCCGATAGTCGGCAACGCGATTGTTGGCCCGCTGCTCATCCTCGCGATCCTTTTCGGAAGCATATGGGCCTTTGCGATCATATGGGATCTTCGGCTCAAGATGTGGCGTGACCAGATGTCCGTCCTCGTTGACAAGAACCCGTATATGAAGGAGAAGTTCTCGCCAAAGGAGATTGCCGTGTACGGAATGGTCTGGCTGCCGATGCTCGACCACATGGCCAAGAGCGACCCGAGCATCAAGGAGCACGCAGACGCCATGCGCAAGTGGCTGAAGCGCGAACTCACGGAGGACGCTTTGACGATGAAGGACATCGATGACATATTCGCGTACATAGGCGAGAAGAAGAAGGACCCGCTCGGCCTAGAGAAGAAGTGAGTCCGTCATCTGAGGTCGTTCAGGATTGTGCGTGCGCGCTTCTCGAATGTATGTGCTCGCCCCTCGGAGCTCCCGATGTCCGCAATGAACCTCATCTTTGACTCGTCCTCGAACGCCGCTTTCAGTTTGTCTATCAAGTCTGCGTCATCGGAGTAGAACATATACCCTTCTCCCTCCTCGAATCCCTCGACCTCGTCCAGCTTCCGGTCCGTTACCAGGAACCCACCGCTTCCAAGGACCTCGAATGTCCTGGGGTTCACCGCCTTCTTGGATTGGACATGATGGATGTTCAGGCAGACCCTGGACCGGTTGTAGATGTCGTTTATCTGGTCATGGTCCAGTGTCTCCCTGTGAACCCGGATATTGCGCCTGAAGCCGACGAAGAAGAGGTCTCTCAATCTCCTGTGCGAGTACAGGTGTATAGAGTCCGTCCAGACGTCGATGCTCTTGTCCCTGAACCTGGACGCGATGCGCTTGATCAATCTCCGCCTTTGAGGATACGGGTCTATCGCGCCGATGAAACTGATATCGATGGATTTCTTTATTCCATCTTTCCTGAAGTAGTGCTTCGGATCGAAAGCCATCGGTAGGAACTTCGGATCGCAGGTCTTGGCCAACGTCTCAAGGTCAGAAGGCTCGTAAGTGTAGACGAGGTCGTATGCCGGGGCCGCTCTTGAGATGATTGGGAACTCGGCCGCGCTGTCGTACGCCCACATCACGAGCTTGGTCTTCGTGTCCCTGCAATGCTCCTTCGTCTTCTCGCTCAGTTCAACGGCCTTCATTACCAGGACATAGTCTGGGCTCAGCTCAAGGATGGCCTTTTCCAGATCTATTGCATTGGCCTTGTCCTGTTCGTCGGCCAACCCGAGCCTGAAGCTGCGTGACGAGTAGAACCTGATCTCTTGTACGAGCGAGCGCTTCGGATACTTCCACTCGAGTATGGATGGCTGAACCCCGCACGCTTCGAAGCCAGAGGCTATCATCTTCAGATATCCTCTGAACGGCGGACCAGCGATAAGGATGGTCGGAGCGCTCAGCTCAGACACCTCCAGAGCCTTTCGACTGTTCTCCCGAGATTCTTCTGAGCCTCCTCTTGGTCCTGATGCTGAGCAGCTGGAGCCAGATGGGATAGTTCGTTCTCCATGAGCCGAGCGATGTGTGGATCCAGGGGTAGTCCCTCCTGTGTTTGTGCCTTATCCCTTCCAGCGTCCTATGGTACGTCTTCGACATGGACGCTCCTCCAGACTCGTGATGGATGTCCACCGGTAGGACGTAGACCTCCTTTCCGAGCATCTTGACGCTCAGGGAGTAGTCGACTGCGTACAGATGCCAGTCAAAGCAGGTCTGCTCGTCGAATCTCAGTGTGTCGAAAATGGATTTTGGGACCACGAACAGGCATTCGTCGACTGTCTGGACTTTCTCAGGTCGTTCGAGCCGCATGTGGCCTGCATGCTTTGGTGGCTCCCCATGAGTGATGTTCGTGATGACTCCCAGGTGGTCTCTTCTTCCGGCCACTCCCGCGATGCCGACGTCCGGAAGCGCATCCATCATGCGCTCGATGTCTTCGAGCGTGCTGCTGGAGAGCATGTGGACGTCCTGGTGCACGAACATCAGGTACTTGCCCTTGGCACCCTCTGCTCCCTTGTTCAGGCCGCTCGCGGCGGACTTGTACTTGCCATCCAGATTGTTCACTTCGATGAACTCGAACTCCGTGTTCTGAGTTGCCAGGCTGTCCGAGAGGCATTCC
>CAZTFD010000196.1:0-2980 GCA_964612225.1 uncultured Thermoplasmata archaeon
CCTTCTTGCGCCAGTGTGTCGAGGATCACCTTGGCCCATTTCAGCTTACGGAGCTTCACGTCTCTGCTCTTACCCTCCTTGTCCGAAGGGTGCTCGAAATCGAATCCCGCCAGAAACAGTCTCCTCGCGCCCAGCTCTGTGGCTATGCAGGCGGCTCGATCCCCGTCTGTGAATCCTCCGAAGTTGAATATCCCTGAGGGTGGAGCGCACTGGCATGTTCCGATGAGGGGTCCCTTGAATTGCCCGGTGTGCCGTGCCAGTTCCTTAATGTTGTCTCCGTGGGCATGGACGAACACAACGGTTCCCTGACCATTCGCGTCTATCTGGTCTTCAACAATCCCGTCGAGATCGGTAACGATCATGTCGACATGCACGTTAGCATCCATCAACACCGTCGTTGCGCTGTCGGCCGCAATAACAAACCCTTTCGCCGTAATCGCAGATATCTCGTCCGCAAGCCTAGGGCCCCCGCCGCACACCAACACTGACTGTGGGAAATCTTGCTTGACAACTTCGAGTGCACGGACCCCTCTCTCTCCCATCTGAGTCGCCAGCCACTGCGCGCTCTCGAGATCCTTGGCCTTATCGAATCCAAAATCATCGCATATCCTATCGTACATGGGGAGCCATGTCTCAAGTCTCAGGGAGTCACGCCCCCTGAGGTGCTCCCGGCTGCCTGGCCGCCTCACTTCTGAGCGACGCGTTCAGAAGCGAGCCGAATATCGCCAAGAGAATGCCAGTGATCATCTCTGCAATGATTATGACAAGATCCGCCTCGCCATAGGACACGAAGAATTCCAGGGCGTCCACGGCTCCCTGGACAATGAAGCCGGTCGCGAGGACGGAGACCATCATCACGATGAAAGACCATTTTATCTTGCCCGTTTGTAGGAACGCTGTCACGGACTTGCCGGTCTCGTAGGCAAACACCCCGAACACGGTGAACCACACAGCCCCGGAGATGAATAGCAATATCGTGATTGACAAGCTCCTTTCATCGGGGAGCAAGCCTTGTCTGTAGACAACTGACATGTCGTAGCCGACGAGCATCCCGAATATGATTAGCGCGAAGGAGACAAGCGCGAATGGTATCACGAGGCTGCCCTGCCTGAGGGCGCGCTTGGTGCTCTCGACCCGAACATGCAGAGACGCTGCCCACCTGTACGCCCACCCGATCAGGTAGAACCCCAACACGACGCCGATTACGCCAGGAGCCATCTCAGACAGCAGTGCGATGTCGTCATAGTTGCCCTCCGAGAATCTGATCATCTTCGTGAACAGC
Organism: uncultured Thermoplasmata archaeon; assembly: GCA_964612225.1. Classification (GTDB taxonomy): domain Archaea; phylum Thermoplasmatota; class Thermoplasmata; order UBA10834; family UBA10834; genus COMBO-56-21. Next base: position 1,283 of record CAZTFD010000196.1, read on the forward strand.
GACAGGAGTCCCCAGATTATCAGCACGAGGGAAAGAGGAACTATCCACTTCCTCCTCATCTTCTCGTCCTGGAGCGTCCTGATGATCATGAAGTACGTTCCTTCGATGCTTCTGTTCTGTTTGACGTAGACCCGCCTGACCGAGTCGATCTTTATCCTGGAAGAAATCACAGGATAGATCGATTCATCCTCAGCGCCGTCGCTTATGAGGATCGCCCTGTCGGGCTTGACCACTTCCAGAACGTTCTCCAGTTGATTTGTCAGGATGAGGTCGGACTGGAACCCGACGTGAGAATCGCCTGATACCGTGGCGATCTCGGCCTCCATTCCTCGTTTCACGAGATCGTCATACAGCTGCACGCCCGACAGGATCGTGTTCGTGTCCACGTCTTCGGGGTCGGCCAGGCCAAGGGCGATGCTCGCCTTCAAGTTCTCATCTCTTCCAATGACCGGACCGTTGATTCCCGCTTTTGTGCCCAGGTCGTCGTCCCTGTCCACGCACAGCACTAGAGTCTTCATTACAAGCCTCCTAATGCCCTGGAGACGTATTTGAGCCTCGTCATTGCCGCACTGACCAGCATTCTCTGCTTCATCAACAACCCTTATATAATGACCTGGGAATTATCTCCGCAATGGGCAAGAAAATCGACAACGCAGAAATCAAGAAAGAATGCCCGAGCTGCGGACTTGGAGTTGCCCTGGATTCATCAATCTGCGAATTCTGTGGTTGGGATTTTGAGGAGGAGGACGAGTGGATCCTCCAGATAGAGAAGCTCGAGCGCGACCTGATGCTTGAGAAGCAGAAGTTCGAGCCCGGATCTGTCAACCAGAAGATCGAATCGACACTTCACGCACCGTCCATTGAAAGGAAAGAATCCGTGAAAGCTGCCCAGAAGACGAAGGAGCCCGTGAAGACGAAAGAGGCAAGACCCGCTCCAAAACCGGCTGCGCCGTTGGCACGCGAAGAACATGTTGTGAGAGAGGCGAGGCCTTCAGAGGTCAGACCTCAAGGAGTCCCGGTGTCGGTGGCGCCCAAAGAGGCGGCTGCCGACGCAACGAAGGTCAGACGGGTTCGCACGGTGAAATCGGCAGCGCCTACCGAGGCTGTCGCTGATGACGCTACGCAAGGAGCGCCGACCAGGAAGACCCGGGTCGTCCGCAAAGTCAAGGAATGATCTCGAAGACATCGGTATCCGACCGTGGCTTGAACGTCCGATGAGGCGCCTGTCCTGACCGTCTGTGTTAAGTAACGCGTTGCGGATTACATCCATCCCCGGGGAACCGATAAGTTGCGAATAAGATGGCATGGCCACGCATGTTTTGAGGTCGACGGGAGCGTCAAGGTTGTGACCGACCCCCACGACGGGAAGTCACTGGGGATAGCCCCTCCGAACGTCAAGGCCGACTTAGTACTAGTCTCGCACGATCACTTCGACCACAACTGCGCTAAGCTCGTCCAAGGCGCCGATTCAAGCGTGATCACAAAACCGGTCATGACCGTCGAGAAGGGTGTAAGGATAGAAGGCATCGTGGCGGATCATGACAGCGATGGGGGCGCGAAGCGCGGGCATGTTACCCTGTTCAGGTTCGAGCTCGATGGGACCTCGTTCTGTCACCTGGGGGACCTCGGACATGGCCTCTCCGATACGCAAGTGGATGAGATATCACCTGTCGATTTTCTCTTCGTTCCTGTTGGCGA
>CAZTFD010000197.1:0-2974 GCA_964612225.1 uncultured Thermoplasmata archaeon
GTCATGTTCCCTCTCGTCACTCGAACGTCGAGGCTCGTGTTGGAAAGGAACCCGTCCTTGAAGGCCGTCACGGCGTAGGCTCCTTCTGGGATGTTGGTGATGTTGTAGCTCCCGTCTGATCCGCTGCTGACGGTCAGTGTGACTGATTCTACCTGCACTGACACATTCGCGTTGCTGATCGGAGACAGCTGGTTAGCGCGGTAGACGTGACCCGAGATGGAACCGTTCTGGGATATCAGTACGAAGTGCCTCGTGATGCTGCCTCCAAGGGGAACCACGACGTTCTGAAGAGAGCTAGGGACATAGCCGGAGGCGTTCGCGATGATGGAGTAAGTGTTAGCGGGTATCCCCGCGAGTTGATAGGCCCCGTCCGACGTAGAGACATTGGTCGTGTACCCGAGGGGGGATATGGTCACGTTCGCCCCTGCCACTGGAATGGATAACCCGCCTGAGATGGTGGTGACCGTGCCTTGGATGAACCCGCCGTAGACAACGAGATTGACGTATACGGTCTCGTTCTCGTTCAGGTCGACCGTCTCCTGGTAGCTGTCCCTGTACCCGCTCGCAGTTGCGTTGAGCAGGTACGTTATGGGAGAACCAGGCTCCCCGGATGTCAAGTTCGTCAGCACGAGGGTTCCATTGTCGACAGTCTGGTTCTGCCACGAAATTCCGTCTCCCCATATCTTCACGGTGGCTCCGATCAACGGCCTACTAACATCGTCTGTGACATTGACAATGATAGTACCAGAGGGCCAGGTCTGCATCGCGGTGACCTTCTTCAAATACCCCTCATTTGTTCCCGAGTCGAAGGAGAAGAACAAGGCTGTCGACAGCATCAGAAAGACGAGCGTGATGGCCTGCGCGCCTAGCTTCGAAACCACGTGCCTGCTCATTTGTTATCCACTTTCGTTCTTCATCGGCTAGTTCAGATAAATACATTTGCCGATGCGCGCACATTTTCTGTGGTCCTGACAATCATTTAATATCAACACGGAATAACGAAGCAAGATTGACGGTCAGGCACCATGATTAACAAGATAACAGACAAGCGGTCGACCGAGGACGTCCTGTCCCTGATGCACCCAATAGTGTCAGAGTGGTTCAGAACGAAGTTCGGCGATGTGACCGAAGCTCAATCCATGGCTGTTCCGTTGATCCACGGAAGGAGGAACGTGCTCGTGTCCTCGCCTACTGGCTCGGGCAAGACGCTCACGGCCTTCCTGTCTATTCTCAACGAACTCATCCTTCAGGCTGAGAAAGGCGCACTCGAGAACAGGATATACGCAGTCTATGTGTCTCCTCTCAAGGCGCTGGCAAACGACATAAACGAGAACCTGATCAAACCTTTGGCGGAGATATCCGAGCTCTTCAGGATTAAAGGAATGCCCCCACCAGATGTTAAGGTCGCGGTCAGGACAGGGGACACCCTTCCCAGCGAGAGGCAGAGGCAGTCCAGGGCGCCCCCTCACATTTTCATCACAACGCCGGAGTCGCTCTCCCTCGTACTATCAACGCCTGTCTTCAGTACGAAGTTCGAGAATGTTGACTACGTGGTAGTAGACGAGGTCCATGAGATATGCGACTCGAAGAGAGGCGTCGCGCTCTCTGTGGCCATTGAGCGCCTCCAGAGTTTCTGTCCCAGAGAGTTCGTCAGGATAGGCCTCTCCGCGACCGTCGCCCCATTGGAGCAGGTGGCCGAGTACCTCGTAGGTCTGAAGGATGGAAGGCCGAGGGATGTCAACATCGTCGAGGTTTTCGCCCAGCGCGACCTCGATCTGCAGGTCATCTGCCCGACGAAGGACATGACTGCTCTGTCGTTCGAGGTAGTGAACTCGAAGATGTACGATCTTCTGAAGGAGATGATCGAGCAGCACAACACGACGCTAGTGTTCACGAACACTAGAAGCGGGACCGAGAGCGTCGTGTACAAACTCAAAGAGAGGGGACTGGAGAATATAGGGACGCACCACGGCAGCCTGAGCAGGGAGACAAGGATGGAGGTCGAGGGAAGCCTGCGGAACGGTGCGCTCCAGGCGGTCGTGTCCTCCACGTCTCTCGAGCTCGGGATCGACATAGGGTCCATAGACCTCGTTGTGCAGATCGGCTCTCCAAAATCCGTAGCCAAAGGTCTTCAGAGGGTGGGTAGGGCAGGCCATCAGTATGGAGGCACATCGAAGGGCAGGATCGTCGTCTTCGAGAGCGATGACTTGGTCGAGTGCGCTGTCCTTTGCCGTGCGGCCCACAGGAAGGCGATAGACCGCGTCACCATTCCAATGAACTCCCTAGACGTGCTTGCCCAGACACTCGTAGGCATGTCGATCGAGCGCAGATGGACGGTGGATGAAGCCTACGCCCTGGTCAAACGAGCATACAACTACAAGGACCTGACAATGAATCAGATCGAGAGCGTCCTCCGGTTCTTGGGAGGTAAGAACGAGTTCCAGGGCATCTACTCAAAGCTCTGGTACGACGAGAAGGAGCGGACCTTCGGGAAGAAGCACGGCTCCAGGATGATATACTATCTCAACCAGGGGACGATTCCAGAAGAGGCCGACTACAGGGTGTTCTCGGAACGCGGGTCGCCGGTCGGATCGCTTTCCGAGAAGTTCGTAGAGCGGCTGTCCCAGGGCGACATATTCGTGCTCGGGGGCAGGAGCTACGAGTTCATCAAGTCGAAGGGCACAAAGGCATTCGTCAAGAGCGCCAGCGGCAGGAAACCGACCGTTCCTTCATGGACGGGCGAGATGCTGCCGAGGAGCTTCGACCTCTCAGTCATGATAGGCAGGTTCCGAGAAGAGATGGAGCAGCGGCTGGGCAGGATGTCGGAGCCAGAGATATCAGCATGGCTGATGGAGGAGTTCGATGTTGACGAGGGCTCCGCAACGACGATCGTCAACTACTTCAAAGAGCAGCGGATCGTCGCGAAGATCCCGACGGACTCAAGGCTGATAATCGAAGGCTATGTCGATGCTTC
>CAZTFD010000198.1:0-1611 GCA_964612225.1 uncultured Thermoplasmata archaeon
CCTGAAGAAGGCCGAATCTGGAAGGAGGCTTGGCATGGGCCTCGAGGGCGGGATCAAGGAGACCCTCGCGAGGACCAGAGGCCAGGAGTATCTGTTCATCATCGTCACAGACCTCGTTTCGTCAAGGGACGCGGTCGTCGCCGGGGCGAGGATATGCAAGAGCACCGGGAACAGGATGCTTGTCATCAACACTTATGACGATTGGTACAGGACCAAAGGGGAGACCTTGGACGTTCCCAAGATGGAGAAGATGTACAACGTCCTCTCAGAATCCCTGAAGGTCGAGGCGGCGCTTAGAGGACTTGGATCCTCATATCTCAGGATCGGACCTGCGGACACGGCACCCAGGATTGTCAGGACGATAAGGAGGGGGAACGCTTGATCCATCTCTCCGTGAGAGTCCGTGAACTCATCATACTGATCTCAGTGGTGGTCCTCTCCGTGTTCTCGAGCATCACGTTGCTGACCATGACCGCGCTGGCTCTGGGCACGATAGCCATCACGCTTGGAATATCATACTCCTACAGGCCAGCATCCATCGTAGGTCTGCTGACTATCTACATCTCGGCCGCATCAGCGATGGAGATCCATACATTGATCGAGACGAGCATGGTGATCACGGCGATCCTCGGCATGCTGGTGCCAGTTGTGCTGCTCGGCATTCTCGCGCTATCCTTCGAGGATGAGGAGAACGATTCCATCGTCATACCGAAGAGACCGCTCGCAATATCGCTGTTCTACGGGATCGTGTGCGTCATGGCGGCACCGCTCGTTTCGCTCGCGATCAGCCTCCTCGCCCCGACCATCGCCCTGAATGTCAACATAGTGAGCCAGATGGCCCTTGTCTTCATCGCGGCTGTCTTCGGAGGCATCTACCTCACAAGGATGAAGCCATCAGCAAGTCCGACCGTTTCATCCCTCTCCGAAGAGGAAGTTGAGACTTGACCGAACTGGCCCGACCTCTGAACCCATAATGCTCAACGATTAAATACGGCCTAAATACTGGACGAAGAACATGAAATTGCCACAAGGGTTGTATCTACTGCTGGGCACGCTGCTCATCATAGGTGCTCTGTACAACCATTACCTTGGGCACTCCGCATATCTCGTGGAGATAATCTTCATCGCCGTCGGCGCCACCCTCGCGATTGCCGATGTCTACAGGATGAGGAAGAGCGCAGCTGAGACTGAGAACGGCATTATCACTGCCATCTTCTCGATCCTGATTCCAAGGAAACATGTCCCATTGGCCATCCAAGCGTCGGGCTTCCTGCTCATTCTGGCATGGACCTCCTGGAAGCTGTTCGTCGTGGGAGCAGCAGACCTCAGGATGCAGGACTTCATGGTCACACTGTTCGGTCTTTCGCTCATTCTGTATTCGTCCGGGCCTTCGAGGTTCACATCAGAGAAGGACTTCCTTGTGCTCTACTTCATGTTCCTGACGATCGTGTTCGTCGTCATATGGAACGCGTACACGATCATCACCGGAGAATCATATGCGAGGATAACCGGCTATTCTGAGTTCTATTTCGTGACAATTCCAACGGTCGCCTTATTGAAGCTTTTCGGAGCCGAAGTCGAGACCGAGCTGGACGTCGACGGCTACGGCTT
>CAZTFD010000198.1:1770-2930 GCA_964612225.1 uncultured Thermoplasmata archaeon
AGCCCTGGGGCTTGGCTTCCTCGTCACGTGGTTCTCGAACATTTTCAGGATGGCCATCACCATACTCGTCGGGTCGCACTTCGGCCCGCCCTCCCTCTCGTTCTTCCACTCGTACTTCGGGATACTGGTGTTCGTGATCTTCACGACGATCTTCTGGGTGCTCATCGTGAGATGGCTTGACAGAGTGGAGGAGCCTTTGGCTCCAGCTGAGCCCAGGGGCGAGGAAGCAGTCAAACAAGAACAGGCTGCAAGCTGAATTCCCTCAGCGGTCCAACGGCGACTTCGGGGGCCTCGCTCTAGGATCCCGCGGGTCTACGTCCAATCCGAACTCCTTCTCGAGTCCCTTCAAGTCCTCGTCGAATATCGATCTCTTGAGTCCGGGAATGATGAGCTCCCGCTCGATGAGTTCTCCGTAGTCGATCTCTTCCTTCACGCCATCACCACTTTCATTCTTGATCTTCATCGGAGTCGCAGGAATGGCCTCTATTAGCGGCAGAGACCGTGGCCTCGCCGCCTCTGGCTCCTTCTTGGCGACCACCGGTGCGACATTCCGTACGATGGGTTCCTCCTTCACCGGAGGGGGCTCCTCCTCATACGGTTCCGGGACCCTTGGAGCACGCTGCATCTCCATCATGCGGGTCTCAACGGCCTTAGCGCCTAAGGACCTCCCCCAAGGGGGCACGTGGTCCTCATCTGCCTCCTTCCTATCCTTTCTCATGAGCGCTAGCGATACTGCCATGATTCCAATTGCCACACCTATGACTGACAACCCTGTCGCGCTGGTAATCCATGTTATGATCAATCTGTCACCTCCTGAGAGGTCGTCGTCCCCGCCTGGGACAATACCGTCGTCCGACGAATCGAATGTGATATGCAAGGTGATCTTGACGCTGTCCGCCCAGTTCCCGACTGAGTCATATGCCCTCACGAAGACGGACATGCCGTCCCAGAGTGACGCTCCCGACGGGAATTGAGTCTTGTACAAAACCCCGTCCCCGAACATCGCGACCGAGGAGTACGAGCCTTCGGAGACCTCATAGAACAGCTCAGCATGGCCGACGCTGTAGTCATCCGTGATGTTCGCGATCAGGTCGGTCGATGAATTGGCGACCACCGTTCCCGGTATGTCTGGCACGATCTCAGGCGGCGTTGTACAAGAC
>CAZTFD010000199.1:0-2924 GCA_964612225.1 uncultured Thermoplasmata archaeon
GGGAGGTCCGGTTGCTGCGGGCGGCTCCGGTTCTGCCGGAATCTCCTTGGGCTCCTCCTCGACCTGCGGCTCGGGAGCGGGTGCTGGCTTCATCGGTTCAGGCTCCTCGGTAACATCCTCGATAGGCTTCTCCCAGCTAGGTGGCGACGAAGGTTGCTGGGGTTTTGATTCGACCTTCACTGCATCTGCGATCTTGCCGAAAATGGAGGATATCTTGTCGGTCACGGCCGAGACATCCTCCTTCCCGCCGCTCCGCTCGGTCTCTCTGGCCTCTGGAGCCTCGAGCTCCTCAGATAGCGAATGCGATCGGGAGGCCGCATTGGCAATCTCGTCCAGGCTCGTCTCAGCCCCCTCATGCTGCGCAGCCTTGGATTCGGTATCTTCGCTGAAGCTAACTCCGCATTCAGAGCAGGAATAGGAATCTGAGCTCACCGACGCCCCGCAGATGGGGCACTGGAAGCTCACGTCTTTGAAATCCTTTCCGCACTTGGGGCACTTCTCCTCGCTTCCATCGAGCATCCAGGCACATTTCGGGCAGCTGAACTTCTTGTCGTTCTGCTTGACGGCCGTCGATTCGAGTTTGATGATCTCAACAAGCAGGGCGTCTATGCTGTCGTCCCCGCCTCTGGCTTCCGTCTTCTCTTTGAACTCAGCGTAGTTGACATGGCATGCTTGGCACGTCTTGGCGCCTCTCTCGACCAGTTCGCCACAGAACGGGCACTCGAACCTGGTCTCCACGTTGAACGCGTTCCCGCAGCGAGGGCAGGCATCTTCGCTAGAGCTGACCCTGAATCCGCAGGCCGGGCATCCGAACATCCTGTCCTTGTATCTCACCATTGCTCCATGCCAACCATGGTATGTGTGTACGTCGCAGAAAATCGTTTCCATATATGAATTGATGTCCGTTCACACAAGAAGCTGTAAAGCGAAGTTAGAAAGTCATATAATGTGACAGGGCCATCCATCACTCCATCCCCTGCGCCGGAGGAGCGCCCTCGACGGGATACTCCAGAGCCTGTGCCGGGGACTAGCGATGGGAGGCTTGAACATCAAGGCACGTTCCTTCTTATGCACGTCCTTTGCGGTCATGATACTCGCCGCGGTTTTCGCTCCTGTGGCATGCTCGACGCTGTGGGACGTGCCCGCCCCAACGAGGAAGGCGAATGTCCTCGCAGTCGGTGACCCTGTCGCCGTCATATCACCCCTGCCGGATGAAGTGTCCAACGGCACCTGGTGGAATCTGAATGCGAGTGGATCTTCGGATTCTGATGGGATAATAACGAACTTCACCTGGTCCATTACGGTGTCCGGGTCAGTGTCGTACCTTTACGGCCAGAGGGAGGATTTCAAGTTCGTGGTCCTTGGCCTGTACAAGATTGTGTTGACAGTGAGAGACAACGACAACAAGACCGCGTCTGCATTCACCGCAGTCTACTCGATCATCGATTCAGACAACGACGGCATGCCGGATTGGTGGGAGATCAGATACTTCCAGTCTCTGCGCGAGAGCGGAAGTGCCGATCAGGATGGGGACGGATACACGAACCTACAAGAGTACGCGTCAAACACGGATCCTACTGCGAAAGACCAACGGCCGGGCCTCGTCAAATCCTTGATGGATAACTGGCTCTACATGGCGATCATCGCAGCTGCAATCGTCATTGCCCTGATCGTCATCATGCCAAGGATGAAGAGAAAGCGGAAGCGGGACGAGAAGGCGAAGATCGAGTTCGCGATCGAGATTGAGAAGGCCTTGCAGGACGAGAAGTGAGCCCTCCCGAGCCGATTGATCATTTCTATCTATCTGGGATTCGTCTAGAGTGTGAACAGAACAACGATCGCCCCAACGGCAAGGCAATAGACTCCGAAGGTCCAGAGCTTCCCTCTTTTGACCGCCCTCAGGAGAAAGTCGATCGAAACGATCCCGGCCATGAATGCCGTTGCGAATCCAATTGCTCCTGTCACGAGATCGGCGTCGAACTTGTCCAGAGTCAGTATGCCGTAAGTGAACGCTCCCAACAGCGTCGGGACGGATAGCAGGAACGCGAACACGGCAGCGGTCTCACGCTCCAGACCTCTGATCATCCCCCCTCCGATGGTCGACCCGCTCCTAGAGATCCCAGGGATTATCGCCACCGCTTGGAACAGACCGATGATCACCGCGTCGAGTGGCTTGGCAGTCTTACGAGTGCCATTTGAGCCGAGCTTCTCGAACAGGAAGAGCATCGCGGCGTTAGCCAACAACGCGAACCCCACGAGGCGGATGTCGAATATTCCTTCGATCCCGCTCGAGAACAGGACCCCGGCAACTGCGGCCGGGATTGTTCCTAGGATTAGCAGAAGCCCAAGCGTGTGCAGTAGCTCCTCCTGGGGGTTCCTGGCGGCCTTCCGCATGAGCAGAGACCTGATTACTCTCCAGAGTTCCAGCCGGAAGAAGACGCAGACGGCGAGGAGCGTCCCCAGATGTACTACGAGATCGAATACCAGGTTCTCTCCCGCGGGAAGCCCGAGGAGCTCCTCGGAGATCACGAGGTGGCCAGAGCTGGAGACCGGCAGCCATTCCGTCAGCCCCTGCACTATCCCTAGAAGTAGCGCCTGGAGTGCGTCCATTGCGTGCCCGACATACTTCGGGACTATTCAAGGTTGTTCAGCTGCTCATGGCGCGCACCAGCTACGGAATATCAATTTTCGGAATCCAATCACAAGCTATTTATCGCGTGGAAAGGCTAGCACGCCACATTGCTGGGACCGAAGGCCAAGTGCTGCACGGTCCTACATGTCAGAAGAAGGTCCTGCATGCGGTCATTGATGTTGCTGTCGATAGTCGCAGTGATCTCCGTGTTGCTCGGTGGGGTGCCGCAGTCGAGCCTGAACGATATGCCCGGCGAGTCCCACGTGAATTCGGCGGTACTGAACATTACGGA
>CAZTFD010000200.1:0-2920 GCA_964612225.1 uncultured Thermoplasmata archaeon
TCTTCTTCTTGACACTAGAATCCCGGAGTATTTTGTATGCCATAGCACATCACATTCTATCTCTGGATTCCCTACCGGTTGGTAGTCCGGAATCCCTTAGAGGTACGGGCATCAATAACTCGCCAGGACTAGTCAAGCAAAGGCATTGACAAGTGTAAGGCGAGTGCGCGAGCCTGGCTAGTGACGGTCGCGCTCATGGGCTCCATCCTAGTCGCTGTAGGAATCAGGAAGAGGAAGCTGTCCGTTTGACCCATCCGCGAACAGATGCAGCGCGCTCGTAGCACACCTCTAGCCTATTCATTTCAGACCAAATAGACATCTAACTCGCCATCTAATGACAATCAGATTGCGCTTCATTCTCCAGTCATGGGGTCCGCCACGTGGGTATTGGTTCATGGCCTCAACGTCATGCCGACGCAAGCGGCCGCGCTCGCAGACGGGAAATGGTCTCTGAAGACGCGATAGTACAATAGCTCCTCCTTGGTCCTGATCCTGTCGTTGGGGAGTGCCTTTCTCTCCTTCTCGAACTCCTTGTCGGATATCGTCGCATCAGCGTGGGCCACGAGCGCGGTGATGGAGCCTGCACCGTCACTGAACCTCTTCTTCCTGCGAACTAGGACCTCCTTCGGAAGCCTTCCCTCGAACGCCTTCCTCAGGATCAGTTTCGATTGATCGACTCTTGGTCCTAGAAGCGCCTTCCACCCCAGTGAGAGGCCGAACTCTATGACCGTCTGGTTCATGATGGGCATCCTGCCGTCAAGCGAAGCGGAGGAGGTCATGCGGTCCACCCTCTGAAACCCTGTCAGATGACCATGTGTCAAGAGCGACTTCCTCTCGGCCCTCAAGTCTTTGTCGCTCCTCAGTCCCCGCAAGTAGTCGTACCCGGCGAAGACCTCGTCTCCTCCCTCCCCGCAGAGCGTGATCCTGGCCTTGTCCCTGAAGAGCTGCGCGGCCATGTAGTTCGGGATGCAGCTCCTTATGAGCGGGAAGTCGAAGCTCTCCGCGTGGTAGACCGCCTTGTCAAGGACCTTGAGCATGTCCTCCAGCGTGTACACGCGTTCCTTGTGGCGCGTGCGCAGAAGGTCGGCCACCTTGTCCGCCATCCTCAGGTCCTCGCTTCCGGCCATCCCGACGCATACCGTGTTGATGTCCTCAGTGAGCTCAGATGCCGCCGAGGCGACGACGCTGCTGTCCAGGCCGCCGCTCAGCAGTATGTTGAGCTTCTCGGTGCCGTCCATGCACGCGAGGACGCTCTCGACCAATAGGGAGTTCAGATGCTTCACCGGATTCTTCACCTTGGCGTCCCCGGCCCAGGGCATCTTCTTGGGCTCTATCCCGCTGAACCCCTTATCGGAAACGAACATCTTGCCCGGAGGGAAAGGTCTGAAATCCTCGCCCGAAAGAGACTGGGACTTGATCTCAGAGGAGTACGTGCCACGCTTGAGATCCCCCGAGAAATAGAGCGGCTTGAGCCCGAACCGGTCGCGCGCCAGGATGGTCTTCCCGCCGTCCAGGATCGCGATGGCGTACGCCCCGTCAAGATAGTTGAAGATGCTTGTCCCAACGGTCCTGTACATTTCGAGCATGAGCCTCGAATCCGGGGCGTTCTCTTCCAGGCTTGGGACTATCGTCTTCCTGAGCAGGCCCTTGTTGAACAGGTAGGAGTCGCATGCGACCGCGACGCCGTCCTCCTCCGCGATTGCGAGGATGTGATCCCCGAGCCGGCGCTCCGGCCTCCTGGCCCCGAGGACGAGTCGCGTGTCGACGACTATGTCCGCGACCTCGGGTCCCCTGTGCTCGAGCTTCTCGAGCATCTTCCGCACCAGAGCCTTGTCCCTGTACCCGAACGTCCCTGCGATGCCTTCCATGGTCCGCACCTTCCTAGATCTCCGCGAGGTCGAGGTCCTCCTCGCTCACCGCCAACTCGTCAATACGCTCCTTCTCCGTGAGTGGCTTTCCTGTGCTCGGGCTCACCGCTACACACGCGCCCCCGATGATGGCAGTGACTATCCGTCCCCTCGCGACGGAGTTGCCCCTCAGGTCGGACGCGTCCAGGAGCCCTTCCTTAACGGCCTCAGCAATGGCATCCGGAGATGTTAGCGGATCGTCGGAGTTGGCCCTCTTCAGCCGCTTGATCGCGTCAACGAGGAATCTCGCCTCGCCCAGCAGCTGTGCTTTCCTCGAGGCGACAGCGGGGTCGTGCTCAGGAGAGATTCCACCGAGAAGTGCCTTTGTGGCAGCCCCCCTGGCAATCTCGCAGCTCTCGATTATCTCCTCCGGCCTTGCGGCGTGATCCCCCTCGCAGAACCCGACGACATGCACTATGTGAGGCTTGATGGCCATCGAGGAGAACACGGAGGCTCCGAGCTGTCCCTTGGCCGTGGCCGCGGCGGGCGAGAACGATGCGAGCCCCGACCTCACCATCCTGATGATCTTGAAATCCGCCGCTGCAAGCGTCTGCACCAACTCGAGCTTCGCGAGCATCTTGGCGAGGTCCATCGCGGGCGATATCCCCTTGGGGGTGTCGAACATGAACTGGCAGACGTAATCCTTCACGCCCAGCGCCTTAGCGTTGTACGCGGCCAGGTAGGCGGTGGCGAGCTCGATCACGTCGCCCGAGCGCCTGAGGGCCCACTGGTGTGACTCGTTCACCTCGACCGGGATGCCGTGAGCGGCGTACCATCTGATGGCCTCCTGGTTCTCCGCGATCGCGTCCTTGAGCGTCCTCTTCGATCTCCCGTCGAGCTCGCAGTACCAGGTCAGCGGGACCGCGCCCCACGCATTGCCTATCGTGTCCCTGAGCATCTCCGCCCATTTCACGAGGTCCCTGGTGCCGCTGTAACACCTGAGCAGGGGCCTGTTGCCCGTCCGGGTCGCCTCGCGCAGGGCCCGCAAGTCCTCGGGACCGCGCAGCGGAACC
>CAZTFD010000201.1:0-2915 GCA_964612225.1 uncultured Thermoplasmata archaeon
CCTGGTCCGGGATGTCCTCGTCGTCTATGCCGGTGGTGAAGCCTCTCACCATGATGGCGCCGATCGCAAGCTTCGTGGCCTTGTCTATGAACTCCCTCGACTTGTCGGGGCCGTAGTCCCTGGACAGCTTGTCCAGTATGCGGCCCTTGAACGCGCCGATGGCCTTCTCATCGATCGTGCCCGTGAGCAGCTTCCCGTGCCTGATCACGACGAACCCGTCGTGCTCGCACTTCTCCTTCTTGCAGGTGTTGCACTTCTGACAGATGGACGCCTTGAAAGTCATATGCAGGTCCGTCGGCAGGACCAGGCCGAACAGCTGCTTGCCGGTCCAGTAATCGATCCCGCCGGACGCCTTCGGCTTCGGCAGTTTGACATCTCCGACCTTCTCGACGATCCTCAGAGTTTCCTCTCTCGTGAACTTGGAGTCCTTGTGCGTCAGCAGGAACGAACCAGTGATGTGGTCGTGGATGCCGCCGATGACCGGAGCACCCATTCTCGGGGACAGGATGTGTTCCTGGACCCTCATGAGCACCGTCGCCTCTGCCCTTGCCTCCTCGCTCTGGAGCACGTGAAGGTTCATCTCATCCCCATCGAAGTCCGCATTGTACGGCGGGCAGACGCAAAGGTTGAACCTGAATGTCTTGTGAGGCATCACGCGAACTTCGTGCGCCATGATGGACATCCTGTGCAGCGACGGCTGTCTGTTGAACAGAACGATGTCGCCATCGATCAGGTGCCTCTCGACGACATAGCCAGGCTCGATCGTCTCAGCGACAGTTTCCCCGTTCTTGTCAGTGACCTTGATCCTTCTGCCGTCGGAACGGATGACGTAGTTCACGCCGGCCCTGTACTCAGGTCCCGCAGGAGCGGGTCCGCGCGAGCACATCTCCTTGGCCCTAGCGAGATTGCGTTCCGTGACGTGTATCGGGATAGTGAGCTCCCTCGCTGCCTCGATCGGCACTCCCACCTGGTTGATCGACAGCATGGGATCGGGAGAGATCACGGTCCTTGCGGAGAAGTTGACCCTCTTACCTGAAAGGTTCGACCTGAACCTGCCCTCCTTGCCCTTGAGCCTCTGGACCAGCGTCTTCAGTGGCCTGCCGGACCTGTGTCTGGCGGGCGGTATTCCGGACGTCTGGTTGTCGAAGTACGTTGTGACATGGTACTGCAGGAGCTCCCAAAGGTCCTCGACGATGAGTTGCGGAGCGCCCGCGTCTCTGTTCTCCCTGAGCCTCTGGTTGATCCTGAGAACGTCGACGAGCTTGTGCGTCACGTCGTCCTCGGACCTGTCCCCGGAATCCAGTGTGATAGACGGTCGCACGGTCACGGGCGGAACTGGCAATGCCGTCAGGATCATCCACTCGGGTCTCGAGACCGACGGGTCGATGCCAAGAGATGTCAGGTCCCCGTCAGGGATCCTCTCGAGCCTCTCCCTTACCTCCTTAGGAGTGAGCTTGTGCCCCTCCTCTCTGAATGTGGTGGGCTTGTCAAGCGTGATCTTCAGCTGGACCGTGCCGCAGTGCGGACATGAAGTCCTCGCAGCGGCGTCCCTGGCCGTGTCCTTCGCGACAGTGGCCTGGTCCAGCGTGTCGGCTCCGAGCTCCTCCATCTTGTCCCGCTGCTTCCTGTACTCCTCGGCCTGCTCGCCAGTCAACAGCAGCCTGCCACAGGACCTGCAGGTCGACTGGAGCAGCTTCTTGATCTCCTTCACGTAGCCGACGTGGATGACGGGCATCGCAAGGTCGATATGTCCAAAGTGCCCCGGGCACTCGTCGACCTTCTTCCCGCAGGTCTTGCACCTCAGCCCGGGCTCGATCACGCCCAGGTGCGGGTCCATCAGTCCCATGTCTATCGGGAAACCGTCATCGTCGTAAGTGTCGGCGGTGATGATCTTGGTCGCGGACATCTTTCGTATCTCGTCTGGAGACAGGTGCGCGAACTTGATCGCCGCGATGCGCTTGGTAACGCCGGTGACGTTCATTTCAAATCCTCCAGTTGCAGCCGCATCGCGACGCCAAGCGATAGAAGCTCGTCTAGCAAGAGCTTGAACGCGTACGACGTCTGGACCTGGTATATCTTCGAGTTGTTGCCGCAGACCGGGCATCTCAGCGTCCCGCGCCTGTCGAGTATGGCTATGTGACCGCAGTTGGGATTGCCGCAGACGTACTGCAGAGTACCGTCGGACTCATCGAGGAGTCTGTCCTTGATGACCATCGCAGCCCCGTGACCTATCAGACAGTCCCTCTCCATCTCACCGAACCTGAGACCGCCCTGTCTGGACCGTCCCTCGGTCGGCTGTCTCGTCAGGATCTGGACCGGGCCTCTGCTCCTCACATGCAGCTTGCCGGAGACCATGTGGTGCAGCTTCTGGTAGTAGATGACGCCGATGAACAGCTCGGCCTCGATCTTCCTTCCGGTGATGCCGTCGTACATGACTTCCTTTCCGTTGTGTTTGAAGCCGTTCTTGACGAGGGCATCTCTGATGGCCTCCTCCCTCTCGCCGCTGAAAGGTGTGCCGTCGATGAACCTGCCCTCCATCGAGCCGACCTTGCCGCCAATCATCTCCAGGACGTGCGCGACTGTCATTCTCGACGGGACCGCGTGCGGGTTTATCAGCAGGTCAGGCGTCATGCCGTCCTCGGTGAACGGCATGTCCTCTTGCGGCACAAGCAGGCCGATGACTCCCTTCTGGCCGTGCCTGGAAGCGAACTTGTCTCCCAGCTCTGGGATCCTTTCGTCCCTGACTTTGACCTTCACGAGCCTGGAGCCGTTCTCGGATTCCGTCATCATGACGTTGTCGACCCAGCCGCTCTCGCCAGGCCTGACGGTGACGGAGGTTTCCCTCCTCTTCTGTGGCGTGAGGAAGTCCGCCTCCTCTTCAAGGAACCTAGGCGGTGAGGTCTTTCCGATGAGCA
>CAZTFD010000202.1:0-2912 GCA_964612225.1 uncultured Thermoplasmata archaeon
CTGTCTTTGAATACGAGCTTTCTCCCGGGATGTTCGATTTGGATGTCGCGCGTCCTGAGGACCTCAGGGGCGGAAGCCCTAGGGACAATGCAAGGACGATGTTATCCATCCTCAAAGGAAAGCAATCACCTGGGTCGGACATCGTGGCACTGAACGCAGGGGCCGCCCTTTACGTCTCAGGCCAGGCAAAGACGATTCACGAAGGTCTGGACATGGCACGCGATATACTTCGCAGCGGCCGTGGGATGACCAAGCTGGAGGATTTCTCCAAGACGATTCGTGCGCTCGAGGTCGAGAGTCAGATGAGCCAGAGTGCCGACGCACTGTGCACAAGGCGACTGCTGCCGGAGACGGTCGCTGGCAGGGCGGAGGAGGTAGTTGCCGCTTACTCGAAACGAATCCTCAAGCATGACGGCGGAGCCGGCGCCTTAGCCTACCTCGACAGGGATGTTTTCGAACGGCCGAGCATTCTATCGGTGATACTGCTCCGGAGGATGCTGTCCCTGCTTACCACCGGAGTGCCCGAGTTCAAAACCGTTTCCCACAATCACGCTTCATTGTCCGACGCCATCGCGTCATCGAAAGGGCTGGCGTTGATAGCGGAATACAAGCCGTCGTCCCCATCAGCACCAGCGCTCTCCATTCCGCCTGACCCAGAACGAACCCTGCGAGCATACACCGCATCAGGAGCTTGCGGACTCTCGGTATTGGTCGAACCGGACTACTTCTCAGGCGGCCCGGAACTGTTCTCCTTCTTCAGATCCAGGTCCTCTCTCCCGATGCTCTTCAAAGACTTCGTGGTACGCCCTGAGCAGGTCGAGTTTGCATCCCGAATCGGTGCGGACGCATTGCTCCTGATCGCGAAGGCTCTCACTCCTGAAGCACTCGGCGAACTCACTGCAACTTGCATGTCCAACAAGATCGATACACTCGTTGAGATTCACGACGCTGAAGACCTTGCGAAGCTTGTGTCGTCCGGCTGCATGGAGTCGGTCAAGATGATCGGCGTCAACAGCAGGGACCTGAGGTCTCTCGCGACAGACCTGGGACGACTGGAGAAGCTGAGGAAGGCTATTCCCGAGGGCAAACTGACCGTCGCGGAGAGCGGGCTACGTTCGCACGAAGACATTTCTTCTGTCCGTGGTTTCGACGCGGTCCTTGCGGGATCTGCATTCATGCAGGCGCAAGATCTGGAGCAGAAGGTTGCGGAGATAGCCGGCGCGTGCAAAGGGGTGAGCAGGTGAAAGTCAAGATATGTGGTATCACGAACCCGACAGACGCCGCCATGTGCGAAGACCTGGGCGCGGATGCTCTGGGCTTCGTTCACGTCTCAGGCAGGACCCGGAGCGTTCCAATCGAGAGGATATCGGGAATCTGTTCCACTATCGGTCCCATGACGGCCAAGGTGATGGTCTGTGCTCCTTCCGATGTGGACCATGCCCTCGATTTGGCGGGCAGGAGCGGCGTCGACGCGCTCCAGCTTTACTCCTTGAGCCCCGCGCAGTTGGACGAGATCAGAGCGGTCGGCGTGGGAGTCATGCGCGTAATCAAGCCCGATAGGTCACTCGCGCTTGAGTACGCCGGTTCTGCCGACGCGCTCGTGTTTGAGAGCGGAGTGCCAGGCACTGGTTCATCATACGATTACAGTAGCGTGCCGATCGATTCATGCCCGAGGCCGATCATCGCGGGAGGACTCACCCTGGACAATATCGCCTCAGTGAAGGCGCTGCGTCCATATGCCGTCGACGTGTCGAGCGGCGTCGAGCGTTCTCCCGGCAAGAAGGATCCACAGCTGGTTTCCGAGTTCGTGCGGAGGTGCAGGGAATGATGCGCACTGGTTACTTCGGCCGCTATGGAGGATTCTATGTGCCCGAGGTGCTCGTGGCCGCCTTGAACCAGTTGGCGGGAGAATACGCTCGGCTGCAGAAAGACAAGCCGTTCAATGATGAACTCGACCATCTCTTGAAGACATATGCGGGCAGGCCGACACCTCTCTATGAATGTAGAAGGCTGAGCGAGCAAGTGGGTGGAGCAAGGCTTTTCCTCAAGCGGGAGGACCTCGCGCACACGGGCTCCCACAAGATCAATAATGCTCTCGGCCAGGTCCTGCTGGCCCGATCCATGGGTAAGGGAAGGGTGATTGCCGAGACAGGAGCGGGACAACACGGCGTCGCGACAGCTACTGCGTGCGCACTCCTCGGGCTCAAATGCGAGGTGTACATGGGCGAGGTCGATGTCGCCAGGCAGAAACTGAACTGCTATCGAATGGAGCTATTGGGCGCTAAGGTCAACCCAGTGGGGACAGGTTCAAAGACTCTCAAGGATGCGATAAACGAGGCGTTGAGGGATTACGCGGCGTCGAGCGACCATACGCACTATGTGATCGGTAGCGTCGTCGGCCCTCATCCATATCCTACGATCGTTCGGGACTTCCAGTCGGTCATCGGACGCGAGGCGAGGTCACAGATACGAGAGGCGATTGGAAGACTCCCAGACGCGTTGGTCGCCTGCGTGGGCGGCGGAAGCAATTCGATTGGCTTGTTCCATCCGTTCGAGAACGACGATCAAGTCGCGATGCACGGGGTCGAAGCCGGCGGAGACGGCATCGAGAGCGGGAAGCACTCTGCAAGTGTGGTCGCCGGGTCCGATGGCGTCCTTCATGGATTCAGAACGCTCGTCCTCCAAGACCAGGAAGGACTTAAGGGACACCCTCAGCCCCTTGTTCCCTGTCGCTGAAGGGAAGGGAAATATTTCAGGGATACAAGCACCCATGCGAGGAGCAAGACAGCGCCAATTACTGCCGCAAACAAGGTAGTCAACGAGGGGCACGATGGAACCCAGAAGGGGCGCCATTCTGTCCAACCTGCCCAAGCCTTCAGAAAAACACTCAAGGCAGACCACGCTACCACTAA
>CAZTFD010000203.1:0-2871 GCA_964612225.1 uncultured Thermoplasmata archaeon
CCCTTCCTGGGGGGTACGTGGCCGATCGCCACCTTCGGGAACGACCCTTCCTTGAACCCTTCTATTATCAAGACATCCGGCTTGAACTCCGACATGAGCATGCACGCGATGTCATCAGCCGAGGTCCTCGAGTGCTTGATCATTGTAGTCTCGGTCTCGGACGAGAACACGACGGGGTCGCTCCCTGCCTTCCAGTGCCTCCAGGTATCCTTGCCCTCACAATCGATGGTCTTGTCGTGGGGTGTGTGCTTTATCGAGGACACCTTGAACCCTTTCTTGACCAGCGCGCGCACCAGCTCCTCGACGAGCATGGTCTTGCCAGAATCCTGGTAGCCGTAGATGCCTATGATCATCCTGCCGCCCTCGTGACCGATACCTGTCACAGGGGATAAAAAGAGATTGAGGAACCTACTTCCGTCTTAGGAGCGAACCGACCATCCTCGGGATGCTGGAGTATATCGAGTCCTCGCTCCAATCCAGCTCGCCCTTCTCGCACACCGTCGACTCGTTCAGAGCGGCCGCGGCCTCTCTCAACGCGTCCATTTCCATGTCCGTCGCGGTCCGTTTGCCCACGATCGAATCGATCTTACGCAGCATCTCCTGGGCGGCCACTATCCTATTCTCGGTCCTCTCCGCCACATCTGCCGAGATTAGCCCCATCTGCTTCTTGATCGCGTTCATGCCCAGCCCCGATTCGTAAGTGGCGTCGACGATGGCATCCCGGGTCATCCATCTGGTCTCGTAGTTCAGTACATACTTCCAGCTGGGCATCGTTGCGAGCTTGATGTGGTCCTCAAGGCTGGAAGCGAACAGCCTGTAGCCGGTCTGCTCTGGATTCTCGAAGGCGATCCCGCCGGGGTCGATGAACGGCGCTAAAGGACTTATGAACGGGAAGAGGTTCTTTCCCTTGAACTTGTCATACAGCTTCTCAGCGTATCTCACGGTCCCCTCTACGGATTCCTTCGTCTGGGTCGGCAGGCCGATCATGTAGAACATGTCGAACCTTCCGCATCCGGCTTCGAGAAACGCCTCAGCCGATTTTTCCAGACCCGCGTTCGAGTACGGCTTCCCCTGAACTCTTCTCACTCCCTCATCGTGCGTCTCCGGCGACATCTGGACGCTGAAGTTCTCGAGGCTCGTCGAGACCTCGGCGGCGAACGCCCCATCCGCTGGGGTGAAGAGTTCGATAACCACCTCGTTCCTGACCTTCCGCTTCTTCAGTTCCGCCAGGAATCTCGAGGCGTAGGCTTTGCCTGCCTGTCGGATGTCGCCGACGACGAAAGTGGCGCCCTTGACATACTCCTCGGCCCTCGCGACATCGTCAGCCAGCAGCTCAGGTGATCGATAAGCTGGCTTGCTCCTCCCGAAGTTCCCCTTGAATGACTCGCATGAGCCAGCACAGTTGACGCAGTTGTGCGTGCAGCCTCGAACCGACACGGCAATCGACATGGGGTTTGATTTCCAGTTCTTGTAGGGCAGATGGCCCTCGAGATCTCGGTACTTCAGTACCTTCCTGATCATCAGGCCATAGTCAATCAGCACATCATCCAGGGTTTCCGGCACATGTGACAGACGATTGACTTTGACGCTCCCTCCGTTCCTCCAAGTGAGGTTAGGGACTTCGGACAGGTCCTTGCCAGATGAGATAGCATCCAGGAGCGTCTCGAGTGGCTGTTCCGTGGAGTCCCCTCTGACGACGAAGTCTACCTCTGGATGCTTGCTCAGGAGCTCCTCGTGGTAGTATGTTGCGCTGAATCCTCCCATGATCACGGGCTTGTCGGGATGGTGTCTTTTGACCATCTTCGCGAGCTCAAGTGCCCCCTGAACATGAGGCATCCAGTGTAGATCTATCCCGAACGCGCTCGTGTCAATCGATTTCACGAACCTCTCAGGGTCGAACCTCTTCGATGCGAGCATCCTCGTGGCTATGTTGACTATCCTGACTTCGCGCCCCTTGGATTCGAGGTGGGAAGCTATTGTGGTGAATCCGATCGGGTACATCTCGAATACGGGCGTCGAGGGGATCAAGTCGCTGACTGGCCCGAAAAGTAGGGTCTTCTTCCTGAAGTCCATGACGCTCGGAGGATGCAGAAGGACGAGGTCGGGCCTGGCCATCAGTCCGACAAACCTCTCTCGACATTTAATAACCTGTTCCATTACAGCATGAAGGGTTGCATTTCGCTGTGTGCGCTCGGGAATCTGCCAATAGGATTATATCCGCAACAAGGAATCTGAGGTTGATGACCATGAAGCTAGCTAGAATAACGGTTGGATGTCTAGCGCTGACTCTGCTTCTGTTGGCGGTAGCTGGGAACTCTGCTGCGGGTGTTGACACTATTGGACCCGGGGACTCGCACACCGAGAAGTTGAAAGTAGATTCGGGAGAACTGGTGGTATTCTGGTGGACCGCTACTTCGGACCTGCACTTTGTGATGAAGGATCCGGACGGGACCACGGTTGTGGACATCACTGACAACTCCTACACATACGACAGCTCCTTCATTGAGACCCAGGGCGGAACCTACACGCTGAAATGGACGAACGACGGCACGACCTCGTCGGTTTTGACCTTCTCCAGTCCGTTTCAGGACATCGGACGCACCTTCGACATGATCTTCTGGGCAGTCGTCATCGGCGGTATCATAATAGTTGCCGTTATCGTCCTTGTTGTGGTTCTCTCGCTCACGAAGAAGAGAAGGGCGCCCCAGCCGGGAATGACCCCGCAGGTCTCGGCCCAGTATGTGGCCCAGGTAGCAGCGACGGGCAAGTGCCCGATGTGCGGCATGCCTGTGGATCCTCAGGGGTTGTTCTGCGCGAAGTGCGGTGCAAAGCTGAGATGAGCACGGCGGCAGGATAGCATCACGCATGCGC
>CAZTFD010000204.1:0-2861 GCA_964612225.1 uncultured Thermoplasmata archaeon
TCCCAGTTGCCGTGCTCGCACTCGATTGCGATGAGTCTCTTCAATCCGTCCTTTCTTCCCCCGTTCGACTCTCCGTCCACTAGACGCAACGCCTCGATGTGCTCTCGGACCTTCGGGTCGAAGTCCTTCGTCTCCGGGCGCTCTGAGGCGATCCTGCGTCCTTCCTTCGTTAGAGAATAGCTCTCTCCAAAATCCGCGAAACCGCCATGACCGATCCATCCGAGGTCTTGAAGTCCTCGGAGCGCAGCAACTCGCTTGTTTTCCGGAACAGACTCGAATCCGGATTTGACAAAGAGCTGCCTGTTGGCATCTCCAATAACGTAGAAGATGATAGTCTCTATCTCGTTTCTATTGGCCATGCTCTCCCCGGAAGAGGACAAACCACATTCGCTTACAGTGTAGATATACCTTGTCCATCGGAAACAAGGGTCCCTGTGTCACGGTGTCCCAGAATCGTCAATGACCTCCCCTTCCAATGAAGAAAGAGACAGCGCATTCATCCTCCTCCCTCCAGCGCCGAGAGGGGCAAAGGATATCCGCATCCTGGGGCAATCGAGGCCTTTGGATGCGAGGTGTCTAATGTCGACAAGAAGGGGGACCAGGAAAGCCACCCACCGGTTCAGCGCGTCCGGGGACTTCGTGGAAAGGCTTGAAGGCCCTGAGAGACGCAAGGCCATCCCAAAGGAAGACATCGTGCCGAAGCTGGGTCTATCGAAACGAGATATCGTCGTTGACTTGGGCGCTGGAATCGGCTACTTCACATTCCCGATGGCCGAGCGAGTCTCCGAGGTCATCTGCATCGATATCGAGCCGCAGATGCTGAGCATCCTTGCTTCCCGAATGAGGGGTCTGGGAGCTGGGAATGTGCGCCTCATCCGGGGTGAGATGACGGCATTGCCGATAGCTGACTCGTCAATCGATTTGGTGTTGGCGGCTTTCGTCTACCATGAGGTCGCGGACCGCGCGAAGCTGATGGATGAGTGTGCCAGGGTCCTGAAGCTCTCAGGGCACCTCGTTGTGATCGATTTCCAGAAGCGTAGGACCACGATCGGGCCCCCGGTGAGCGAGCGCAAGACCCCCGCCCACGTCCTCAGAACGGCGAGGTCGACGTTCCGACTGGATGCGCGATACGAGACCGATGTCTTCTACATGCTCCATTTGGCAAGAACCTGATACCAATTGGCGTCTTGCACGAATTGATGAGAATGGCGCCCCGGTCGGGATTCGGACCCGAGTCCCGAACTCGACAGGCTCGGATGATAGGCCGCTACACTACCGGGGCATGTGATTGCAATGCTCTGGAACAGCGGCTTCCAAAGCTGCGTGCTGAGGCAAAAGCTGACTCCGTATTTAAGCGTTCGCGGTTCGGTGAAACCGCTGGCTCCGCCCTCTGGGTGTGCCCTCTAGACCTTCTTCTCTTCGGGCTTGGCCACTGCCGCCGCCTCCGGCGGTGGCACGGGCTTGGGCTCCTCCTTGAAGTCCTCAATTGGCTTCGTGGTGTACACCCCGCACTTCATGCAATAGAACGTGACGAAGTCTTCGTCTTTGTCATCGGCTATGAGCTCCTTGCCGCAGATCCTGCACTTCGTCTTCATATCGATTAGCTTCATGTTGACCAACTTGAGAGCATCTTCTGAATGACGGGATGTTCTTTAAGCTTTTTGGGGGACCCAGATTGCTACTTCCAGTTCACCAGGATCTCCTCTCTGTTGAAGATCCTGAGGCTCAGGAGGAAAATCAGACAATCTGCTAATAGTATGACCAGAGAGAACACCAGCATCGGTAACAAGGCGGTCGATAGGACGCCTGCGAGGCTGAAGAAGAAGAAGAGGAGCACGGGCAGGATCAGGACACCACCTATCTGCTGCGAAACCCGGACATCGTTCACCCTCGAGGATATGATCACATTCACCAGGATGCTCATCAGACACATGCCTGGCGCGAGGAGGAGGATCCCGACGATCCAATACGCGTTCGGGAGCGGGTAGTATCCGAGGAACGGTTCGGTGAGGACATCGACGAGGACCACGGCGACGATGAATGACAGCCATGTTGCGCCCATGCTCACAGCAAATATCGAGCCTGATTTCCCCGCGAGCAGCTCAAGGTCGGTCGTCGGAGTTGCAAGGAGCGGCTCGAGGCTCCTGTTGACCTTCTCGCCGACGAAGCTGTAGGACGCCGTAACAGTCGGTATGGTCACGGGCGTCATTATCAGGAGAATCAGCAGCACGTTGAACATGATCGCCTGCAGCTTGTCCAGCTCATCATTGCCTCCCGCATACTGCGACTTCCTCACCGTGTTGTCGATGTTGCTCGTGAGGTTGATCAGGATGCAACGATCGAGCATGCTGTCCGTAACGGTGCTGTAGGCAATCCTGGTCTGGTTGAGATTGGATTTCAGGACGGTGGAGTTGTCGATGATGCAATCCTGGACGATGCAGTTGGACAGGATCACATGGTCGAGCTTCGTGTTGATGAGGGTGGCCTCCGTCAATGTGACATTGTTGAATTCCATCGTGATATTGAAACGGAGGTAGCCCAGCTCCGTGTTGCTCTGTCTGCTGAGCTGGTTGATCGGGACGACGTAGACGATAGGCAAGATCACGGAGGCGATCAGGGGCATCATGACGATTGTCATCATGATGTATCTGTTCTTGGCGAACTCGGAGAGGTCCTTCTTGGCAACGATGATGGCGCGGTCCAGCCTCATCTTACGCCACCTCCTATGAGTTAGATGATGGCGCGGTCCAGCCTCATCTTACGCCACCTCCTATGAGTTTCATGTACACGTCCTCGAGGGACCGTTACAGCTCGGTCACGTACTCTATCTTGGCTCCTGCTCTCGTGAGCGCCTCCACGAT
>CAZTFD010000205.1:0-2855 GCA_964612225.1 uncultured Thermoplasmata archaeon
TCGGGTCTCCTTCCCTCGCGGCCATCAGCCTCTTTATGTTCTCAATGAGGATTGTGGAGGTGCGGATATGTGACACAGCCTTCTCCGCGTACTTCCGTGTGGCCTTGTCCGTCTCCGTGTTCGAGAGAATCAACTCGAGGTATCCGAGCACGGCCTGGTTGTTGTTCAATATGTCGTGGCCCAGCATGTCCATGTAGAATTCTAGCTGCTTCTGCTGCTCGATGTCAATCTGCCTCTCGGTCACAGATACCGTTCCTTAGATGATGCCCGGTAGTTGTTATGAGATTGAGCGCATATCAAGCTTGTGGGGACACAGTCTTACCGATTCGTCATGGCCATGTCGCCCATCTACCGCCGAAGGCCTTGAACGACAAGCTCTACGATGGGAAATCATCCAAAGTGACCTTGGGGACGGTACCGTAGACCTGAGCTCCGTCGGTCACCCATTTCCAGTAATTCTTCGGTAGCTCCCCGGCTTTGTATACCGGGTCCTTCTTGGATTCGATGTGCGAGAGGTCTGTCAAAAGCATCCAATATCTGCTCGAATCCCTTCTCCCGGGCTTCTCGGGGAACTTCTTCCTAGAGTCCACAAGGATCTCGTCGTTGTAGCATATGTGCGCGTGATCTTCGTCAAGGATGACCACTGAGAACCCAGGGTGCCGCTTGGCGTAGTGTCTCAGGACGAGGTCCACTATCCTGTGCTCGAAGCTTCCCTTGCCTATGATAACCTTGTTCTGCGCGTCCTCGACGAATGCGATGTACTGCTTCGCCCTTCTGAACTCGCCCGTGACGCGCCTCACTCGGTCCTTCATCTCCTTGGCATCCGGTGACTGCTGGGCAAGATACGCTTTGGTACCAGTCCTCTCGATCTGGGAAAGGACGGCGAAAATCAGTTGGAACCTGTCAGGAGAGTTGAACCTGGACGCCCAGAAGATCTCGTCCTCGAGGATCTCCCAAAGCTTCTCGTCCTCAAGGAAATCCAAGCCACCATATTCCTCCTTGTATTGGGAGTACAGCGCGTCATAGTCGAGGGATTCGGAGTCCACAATGTCCTCGAAATAGAACTTCTTGCTCTCAGTGTCCTCAACGGGCTTCGCCTTGTACACCCTGCCCGCCATGTACGCCTTGACGACCGACCTCGGAGAGGGCTTGAACAGCACCAGCATTGGAGGACCTTTTCCTCCTGAATTATATGTTCGTGTGGATATAAGCTTTGGCTAGCGATGTTCTGGGAGACTGCCGAAGCCGAGGCTCTTCCAGAACATCGTTGTCCAGTCGTCCTCACGGGTAGAGAGTCACCGTCTGACTCACGGTGCGTGGCTGACCCGGACAAGGTCCCATTGTGGAACTGACGCGGACCTCCCCTCGCATGTGCGGGGCCAACTACATATCATCTTCACTCGTTCCGAATGTTACCTATCAGCACACCCAACTCTACGAGAAGGAATCATCATGAAGAAGAACTCAAAGGCGTCTCCAGCCAAGGACGTAGACGAATACCTTGCATCGGTTCCGGAACCGGCGCGAGTGACACTTGGAAAACTTCGCAGGACAATCAAAGCAGCCGCCCCAGAGGCCAAAGAAACCATCAGTTGGCGAATGCCGATGTACTACGACCACGGAATGCTAGTGGGCTTCGCGGCGTTCAAAGACCATCTCAGTTTCTTCCCAGGTGCTTCCGTCATGAAGAAGTACAAGAATGAGCTCAAACGCTATGACACCTCCAAGGGAACCATCCGCTTTCCAATCGACGAACCGCCTCCTGCGGCACTCATTAGGAAGATTGTGAAGGCGCGGATCAAGGAGAACGAGGTGGGGGTTCGAAAAAGGGCGAAGTGAGAACGGAGCAATCGTCGGTTGTTAACTGCTGCCGTGGTGATGATTCCGAGGATTATTGATTCTCGACACCTGAGTGGAAAAAGACTATCTACGTATTCACGCATGGCAATCCTGCTTGAACCAGCAATCCGACATACCGGCAAAAGATGTCAAGTCCGAGGGCGTAGCGCTATTCGACAAGGCGAATTCGGAATACGATGCGGGCAACTACGTGAGCGCCTTGGAGTTCTTCGACAAAGCGATCGAACGCGGACTGGTCACCGAGGTCGTGCTGAATAACAAAGGTGCAGCGCTCGATGCCGTCGGCAGGTACTCCGAGGCAAGTGAGTGCTATCGAAAGGCCACATCCATTTCGGCCTCCTACGAGCTAGCATGGCACAACCTTGGCAACTCGTTGTACTCTCAGGAGCTGTTCGAGACCGCGGCCGCAGCCTACTCCAGGGCCGCCTACCTCAAGCCTGATAGGAAGGAGAATTGGTCCGGCTTGGCCGCGTCCTACACGAGGATCGAGCAGTTCAAGAAGGCAAGGGCGGCCATCGACAAGCTGTCGAGGTTCGCGGAAGGGGACGACTCCCTGCTTCTCCTTCAGGCGGACATGTACACCGACGCTGGATATCTCGATTTGGCGGTCAATTGCAGCGACTCCTACATCTCCAAACATCCGGAATCCGCATCTGGATACTCTCGGAAAGGAAGCGCGGAACACGAGGCGGGCGACTTCCTAAAGGCGATCGACAGCTACGAGAAGGCCCTCACATTCACTCCGGGGGACAAGGAGCTCTGGAACAACCTCGGATACACTTGCTTCGTCGCGGGACAGTTCCAGAAGGCGCTTGGGTGCTTCGAAAAGGCCATCGCCATCGATCCCTTGTACAAGCCAGCCTGGTACAACAAGGGGTATGCATACCATGGCGCTGACCTGCTCGAGGAAGCCGTTAGCTGCTATAGCAAGGCGATCGCTATCGACTCCAATGACCGGGTCCTGTGGAACAACCTCGGGAACGCGCTGTACAACC
>CAZTFD010000206.1:0-2836 GCA_964612225.1 uncultured Thermoplasmata archaeon
AGAGGTCTATCGCTCTTGTTATGTAGAGGTATGAATTCGCGTCAAACCTCTTGGAGAATGCATTGCCCTTGTGCCTCAGATAGCTCTCGACCTCGAAGTACGGCTCAAGGAACGGCTTCGGATTATTCGTGCAGGATCCGTTCTTCGCCTTCCTTCCGAACTTCCGCCGCAGGGTCTCATCGCTCAGGTAGGTAACGTGTCCGACCATCCTGGCTATGGTCAGTCCGTCCACAGGGAGCTCGTCGTTGTAGTAGTCCCCACCGTTCCAGTGAGGATCCGTGGCTATCGCTCGGCGCCCAATCTCATTGAATGCGATGTTCTGGGCGGACTGCCGTCCAGCAGTCGCGATAGGGATGGCGAGCCTGCATCTCTTCGAGTATGATGTCGCGAATTCCAGGACCTGGAAACCGCCCATGGACCCGCCCGTGGCCGCAAGAACAGTGTCAATGTCCAGATGATCCAAGAGGGCGGCCTGTGCCCTTACCATGTCTTTGATCGTCAGCATCGGGAACTGAGTCCCAAAGGGTCTGCCAGTCCTCGAGTCGATAGACGACGGCCCGGTGGATCCCCTGCAACCGCCGAGGACGTTCGAGCAGATGACGAAGTATCTGGTCGTGTCGAACATCTTGCCAGGACCTATGGCATTGTCCCACCAACCGGGCTTGTCATCCTTCCGGCTGTGGTACCCGGCCGCATGTGCGTCTCCTGAAAGCGCGTGGAAGACGATTATCGCATTCGACCTATCTTCGTTGAGCTTGCCGTAGGTTTCGTACTCAAGCGTAATGGGGCCAAGCTTCTGGCCGGATTCGAGCACCAGCTCTTCAGGCGGCTCGCAGAACTCGAAATGCTTCGGCTTGACGATGCCGACGGAGGCTTCCCTCATCAGAGACCACCCCTCTCGAAGCCATCATGAAGTAGCTCAATCACCCCTTTGTGGTCTTGGCGAGCGCCTGGTCGATGTCCTGAATTATGTCATCGACCGACTCGAGCCCTATGGACAGCCTCACGAAATCATCGGTGACTCCGGAGGCCGCTTGTTCCTCGGGGGTCAGCTGGGAGTGAGTAGTCGTGGCGGGATGGATGGCGAGCGACTTCGCGTCACCGACATTGGCCAAATGTGAGAGCAACTTCAGACTCTCGATGAACTTCTTGCCAGAGTCACGTCCGCCCTTCACGCCGAAGCCCAGGATGCCACCGTACAGACCCCTGTGATGGTACTTCTTCGCGAGATCATACTGTGGGTGCGAGCTCAATCCAGGATAGTTCACCCAGGAGACGCCGTCATGCGACAGAAGGTGCTCCGCCACCTTGTGGGCATTCTGGCTGTGCCTCTCCATCCTGAGGTGGAGAGTCTCGAGTCCCTGAAGGAACAGGAACGCATTGAACGGGCTCAGCGCGGGTCCGAGGTCACGAAGTAGCTGGACCCTGGCCTTGATTATGTACGCGAGGTTGCCGAAGGCCTTCGTGTAGACGACACCGTGGTACGACGGGTCCGGCTCGGTCATATCAGGGAACCTGCCTCCTGCCCAGTCAAACCTGCCGGAATCGACTATGACTCCGCCTATGCTAGTGCCGTGCCCGCCGATGAACTTGGTCGCTGAGTGTACGGAGACATCTGCTCCGTGGTCCAATGGCCTGAGCAGATATGGCGTCGGCAGCGTGTTGTCGACCACCAGCGGCACGCCGCTGGCATGGGCGATGGCTGAGACCCTGTCGATATCGAGCGTGTCAAGGCGCGGATTGCCGATGGTCTCTGCGTAGAACGCCCTTGTCTTCTCAGTGACCGCCTTCTTGAAGTTCTCAGGGTCGGTGGAGTCTACGAACTTGACCTTGATCCCCATCTTCGGGAATGTCGAAGTGAAAAGGTTCGTGGTCCCCCCGTAGAGACTCAAGGACGAAACGACCTCTTCCCCCGGGTGAACGAGGTTCAGTAGTGACAGAGTGATGGCTGCCTGGCCAGACGACACTCCAAGGGCTGCGGCGCCGCCCTCCAAAGCCGCTATCCGCTTCTCGAAAACATCGGTGGTCGGGTTCATCATTCTCGTGTAGATGTTTCCAAATTCTCTGAGCGCGAACAGATTCGCAGCGTGCTCAGCGTCGTTGAAAACATACGACGTCGTCTGATAGATCGGCACTGCCCTTGCGTTCGTGGTCGGGTCAGGTGACTGACCGCCATGGAGCGCAAGAGTCTCGAAGTCCGGCGTCTTTGTTTTTCCTTGCACGAGATTCAACCTCCTCGGTTGGTTAACGCCGTTAAGGTCAACTCGTACTTAACTTATGTGCCGCAACAATACAGGCGCTCGATGTACAGAAATGATGAATGGATGGAGTGACTTGCAGGTGCTCGGAAACGATTCAAGTCTTGGAAACATATCTCGGGGAATACTCCCGAATTCGCTCAAGATCTCAGAACTATCTCGATGTTGACGCCATCCGGGACGTTAATCCTCATTAGCTGTCTCAGGGCGCGCTCGTCCGCGTCTAGGTCGATGAGCCTCTTGTGGACTCGCATCTCCCATCGGTCGACGGTGCTCGAGCCGCCTCCGTCCGGGCCCTTCCTGCAGGGGACGACCAGGCGCTTCGTGGGCAGAGGTATCGGACCTGATATGGCCACGCCAGTCTTCTCGCTGATGGTCTTGATCTGCTTGCAGACCCCGTCGACCTTCTTCGGGTCGGTCCCACTCAGCGATATCCTTGCCCTCTGCACCATTTCAAAAACCTCAAACACAAAAACATAAAGGATTTGGAAAAGGGGTTTACATCTCCTTCTTTTCGACATCGATGACCATTCCGGCCGCGACCGTCTGGCCCATGTCCCTGATGGCGAACCTTCCCA
>CAZTFD010000207.1:0-2830 GCA_964612225.1 uncultured Thermoplasmata archaeon
CCAACCAGGAGATCGGGCGTTTGAGGCTCGGTTTTACCGACAGCGGGGCGCTCGAGCTCGACGACGGCAGGAAATACAGATTCAAATGCGAGAGCATGTTGAAGACCAGGTGGTCTTTCATCGACGACCTGAACGGGAGAGTGTGCACGATTAGTTTCACGGGCTGGCTTGGATTGCGCAGGTTCGGGGGCGAAGTTGTACTCGGACCCGCAGCCGTTCTGGACCGGGACCTCATGATAATGATGATGGTCGGCTGGTACGCGATGATCGTAATCACGCAAGAGAACGCCGCCGCGTACTCCGCCGGCGGCTAGGGCTCCTTCTGCCTCAATCGTTCAGGTTTCTGACAGCTGGCATCGATTGGATCTGCGGGATTCTCCCTGAGAATGTCAAAGAAAGGTATAACTAGGCACCTGAGGATTATTATCAGCCAAGACGACTGACAATGAGAGCCGATGTTTATGAATAGCTCTACCCCCGGAATCGATGTTGAACACGTACCTCGCTGGAGACCGACCACCCCGGTGATTGGCCGACTGGGCCCCTGCGCGATGCGGAGGTCAAGCGGCCGGTGGGCGAGATCTCTACCCATCATGCTCGTCTTGATGCTGTTCTTCGCCGGTGCGCTCGCGGTCGGTTGGCACCACGCAGAACAGACGCCGACGCGGACTTCGTACATTACCCACCCCACGATCAGCATAACTGGCAACGCGCAATTGATGGGATTGGCAGTCGTGAACAATTGGACGGGGAACGGCTCTGCCGACAATCCTTACATCATAGGCGACTATGACATAGACGGAACAGGGTTTGCCAACGCGATAAGCATCCAGGGCACAACCCTATATTTCGTCATTCAGAACTGCTACCTTCACGATGCGACCTCCGCCGGGATATATTTCTCAAACGTCATCCACGCGGAGTTGATCGGGGATGTCTGCTCCGCGAACCGCGCGTACGGCATCTCTCTCTCCGCTTCGACAGGCATATCGATTTTCGGATGCGACAGCTCCTCGAACGTCAACTCGGGCATCCTGATATCCTCGTCGGGATACACAAGAGTGGAGAACAGCACTTTCTCGTCCAATCAGGCTGCCGGTATCTACTCAGAGTCCTCTGAGAACCTCACAATCAGCAACAATACGTGCGCCAGCGACTCAAGCTTCGGAATCTACCTGTATTCCGCGGCCAATAGCCTGATAGCGAATAACATATGCACGAACAACTACAACGGGATATGGACAGCGTCGTGTGCGAATAATGTCTTCATCGGGAATACGTGCACTGGGGGCTCGTACGGCATCTACACTAGACTGTCGGACAACAACGCCCTCTCCTTTAACAACTGCTCGTTTTCCTCATCGTATGGAATCTGGATGGACAGATGCGTGGCGAACACGGTCCGGAATTGCTCGTTCTGGTCGAACTCTGGGTACGGTGTCTTTCTCGATGCGGGTTCCATGTTGAACAAGCTGTCCAACAACACATTCGCCTTCAACAATGGGGTGACGAGCGAGTTCGACCCTCTCTACGTCCAGGCGCGTGACGTCGTCGGGTCGAATTCATGGAATAGCGCCGGGTCCCCTCACGGTTGGGGAAACTATTGGAATGACTGGACGACGCCAGACCTGAACAGCGACGGGATAGTTGACGATCCGTACGCCCTGGACGGTGGAATGAGTGTCAAGGACAACTATCCGCTTACCTCGAGTCCCACGGCAGACATCCCAGAGTTCGGCTCTCTGTGGCTCCTTGTCACTGTCTTCTGTATGCTCGCAGTGGTCTTTCTGTCCCCGAGAGTCAAGAAGTTCTAATCCCTAGATCGATATCGGTCGATTGATGTCTAGGAGGGTTTGCATGGAGAAGTACCACATGCGAAGGCGTGAGAGGGCGATTGGCAGCAGTAAGAAGATGCTGGACCTGATCGAGCAGCAAGAGCACATGACGATCGCTATGTGCAAGGCGGGAAGGCCCTACCTTGTCACGATCAATCATTCGTTTGACAGGAAGACCAAGTGTCTCTACTTCCACAGCGCCCCAAAGGGTAAGAAGGTCGACTATCTGAAGGCGAACCCGAAGATCTGGGGCCAGGTGATCCAAGACAATGGATACATCCAGGGCAAATGCGACTATGCCTACAAGACAGTCATGTTCTCGGGCAAGGTGGAGTTCGTCCGCGATGTTGTGGAGAAGAGACGCGCTCTCGATTTAATGATAGATAAGCTAGAATCGGCTCCTGTTGCGATGAAGAAACGATCGCTAACGGACAAGAAGCTGAATGAAGTCACGATCTGCAAGATCCGCATAGAAGATCTGAGTGGGAAGGAGAGTGTGATAGAATGACAGAATTCAAGGCAGCGCCGGTTAAGCAGATCATATCGGTCGACGTTCTGGACAGGATCGATGTTCGTGTTGGGACTATAGAGCTGGTCGAGGATGTCAAAGGCTCGGACAAGCTCGTGAGGCTCATGGTGGACTTCGGGGATCGCAAGAAGGCCGTGATAGTCGGCATGAAGAAGGAGAGGGCGGACCCGAAGGAAGTCCAGGGGAAGCAAGCGCTGTTCGTCGTCAACCTGGAACCGAGGAAGGTGATGGGCACCGTGTCAGAGGCGATGCTGTTCGACATCGGGTATCCGGACGGGATCTCCCCGGTGCTGGCAATGCCTGAGAAACACGTCCCGAACGGCGCAAGAGCGGGCTGATGTCACGCCCGTCAGCTGTAGGTCACGGACGCGAGTCTCCTTCGGATACCACGCTTGAAGTTCGTGGCAGGATACCCCATGATGAGCACGATGATCGGCTTGTCTGATTTCGGTATCCCGCACTTTGC
>CAZTFD010000208.1:0-2811 GCA_964612225.1 uncultured Thermoplasmata archaeon
ACCGATCGCCGAGATAATGGATTACGTCCTGCTCCGTCTTGACATCTTCCTTTCGCACGGATCTCACCTCAGGGATTGCCCCGGTGCTCTACGAAGCGAGGACGTCGTGAAGACGATTTCGTGAGGGTTCGTGAAACTGCCCGGCATTTGAAGCATGCATCATCATGAACACGGCATATCGATTCTCGGACTTACTGCTCTCGTTCATGGCCGTCTAGCCAGTTCCTTCTCTCTCTTCCGGATGATCTCGTTCCCCTGCTGGACTATCGACTTGTCCAGAGCAGGCACGACGTGGTCCTTCAGTAGCCTGAGGGCGATCTCCCTCGCCTCTGCGACCATCGCCTTCGACATCGTCGCCTCGAACCGGCCCTTCTCCGGGTCCCTCATCACGACCTCCTTCCTGAAGTTCTTCATCGTGTGAATGTTCGTCAGGAAGGTGTTGCCGTGGCCTACCTGCCTAATGACATCGAGGGCTGCGGTCTCCCTGCTGATCTCGAACGGGGTCATCTGCCTCTTCACATTCTCCCACACATATGCGTCGATGACCTCCTGTTCGAGCGCGACGCCTTTGGCGCAATCGAGCGCCCCGATGCCCCCCTGCATGTCGGTGCCGGACATGGTGCTGAGTGCGATCCCCATGGTCTCGGTGAACGTGTGTGGCATCCCTGGTTCATCTGAGTCATTCAAACCCCAGTCCCCGACCATACACGGCAGCCCGTATCTCTTGGCCATCTGTGCCAATCCAGCCGCTATGAGGGGCTGGTTCACGCTCTCGTAATTGATCATGCCCGTCTTCATATTGACGGGCGTGGACGATGAGCAGTAGATAGTCCGCGCGCCCTTTGATGCGGTCTGGCCGATGACCATGCTCGCGAGATTCTCCGAGTTGGCATTGACAAGCGTGCCCGCCATCGTGACGGGCGCTGTCCCTCCTGAGAGCGACATTGTCATGGTGGTCACGGACACGCCCGCCTTGGCGAACTCGACGAGCGCCTCCACTGCGTCATGCTCGAACATCAATGGTGCGATGGAGCAATGGATCACCGTGAAGTAGGGCTTCTTCTTCAGCTCGTCCGATCCTCCCGCGATCAGGGCCCCCAACTCGATCTGTGCCCTGGCATCATCTGCGTTGAATATCTCCACGCCCTGGACGTGCTTGGTAGTATTCTGGAACGCCGTCCAGAGTTCGTGCAGCCCGTGCGTCGCCTGGGGTACCTCGGTGGCTGTGAGGTTCGTCTGGACATAGTCCGCACCAGCAAGCGCGTCGCCGAGCCGGACGGTGTCGGCAATGTCCTTGACCGTCGAATCGCGCTTCTTGCCCGTCTTTATGTCCACGATATAGGTGCCCAAACCGGTCGTGCCGACATACGGCCATGAACTCACCGGTATCTTGAGGTCGTTCTTCGAGTCCCTCGCGTGAAGTGTCATCTTCTTCGGGACCGTCTTCAGGGATTCCCTAATCATGCCCTCAGGGATCTTTGCGATTTGACTCTTGAAATCGACATGAGCCCCAGCCTTGTCCAACATACGAAGGACGCTCTCGCTCTTCACCTTGACCCCGATGGTCTCAAGGCATTCCATGCTCAGCTGGTCGATCAGCTCTTCCTCGCCCTTATCCAGAAACTTCAAACGCGCTACTGCCAATTGAACACCTCCTAAGCACGATCGCTTAGCTCTTCGCCACCCCGAAGCGGAGGAATATGAAAAGGATTTCCCTCTCCCCGGTCGTCACAACCTAGACGATTCTCGTTCTTCTCATGTCGTTTTTCAGAAAAGGATAACTTCAATAGCCGTATTCAGATTTCGAGCCGAGCGTTGGGGACTGTCAATGAGGAAGATCGAGCGCGCGCGCATCAAGGAACTGTTGGCAGAGGAGGAGAAGCAGTTCGTTAAGGAGCATCCAAGGTCGAAAGCTCTCTTCAAGAGGGCGAAGTCTGTCCTCCTGGCCGGCGTTCCTATGCATTGGATGACTAGATGGGCCGGCCCGTACCCGATCTTCGTCGAGAGGGGAAGAGGGAATCATGTCCTCGATGTCGATGGACACGACTATATCGACTTCTGCCTCGGAGATACGGGCTCTATGTTCGGGCACTCTCCCAAGGCTGTGGTCGATGCTATCACGAAGCAGGTCAAGAACGGCATCACTATGATGCTCCCGACCGAGGACTCGATATGGGTCGGGGAGGAGCTTCGCAGGCGATTCGGCCTTCCATACTGGCAGATGGCGATGACTGCCACCGACGCGAACAGATACTCCATCAGATTGGCCCGCGAGGCCACGGGAAGGAAGAAGGTGCTTGTCATCAGCGGCTGCTATCACGGGTCCGTTGACGAGGCCCTGGTCATACTCGAGAAGGGCAAGATGGTATTGCGGAGCGGGAACAAGGGAGCCCCGGTCGATCCAGAACTGACCTCTAAGGCGGTCGAGTTCAACGATGTCAAGGCATTGGCACGGGCACTGAAGCCGGAGGATATCGCTTGCGTCCTGGCGGAACCGGCCATGACAAACCATGGAATCATCCTCCCTGATCCGGGCTATCATGAGGAGCTCAGAGAATTGACCTCAAGATATGGCACTCTGCTCATGATTGACGAGACCCACACGCTGTGCTGCGGCATCGGAGGATACACCCGCGAATATGGGCTCGACCCAGACATCATCACCATGGGCAAGCCCCTGGCGAGCGGTGTGCCCGTTGCTGCCTACGGCATCAGTCAGCATGTCGCAGACCTGGTGAGAGAGCACATCGAGAACGACGAGGACGAGAGCGGTATCGGTGGGACTCTCTCAGGGAACGCGCTCGCGATGGC
>CAZTFD010000209.1:0-2794 GCA_964612225.1 uncultured Thermoplasmata archaeon
TACATCGACATAGCTCCTGTGGCAGTCCCGCACACCGGCGGGAGGCACTCGAGCAAGCAGTTCGCAAAGGCCAAGATGAGCGTCGTCGAGAGGCTCATCAACGGAATGATGAGGACCGAGAACTTCACCGGCAAGAAGCTGAAGGCGTACAAGGCCGTGGAAAGGTCGTTCGAGATCATCCAGAAGAAGGGCAACACCAACCCGCTCCAGGCGTTCGTGGACGCCCTTCAGAACGTAGCCCCTAGGGAGGAGGTCACGAGACTCCAGTACGGAGGCATATCCGTCCCGAAGGCGGTCGACGTCGCACCTGCTCGCAGGGTCGACCTCGCGCTCAGATATATCTGCAATGGTGCCCTTGAGACCTCGCACAAGAGCAAGAAGCCGATTGAGGAATGCCTCGCGGACGAGATACTCGGGGCGGCCAAGAACGACATGAACAGCTTCTCGGTGTCCAAGAAGGAAGAGGTCGAGAGAGTGGCCTCTTCAGCGCGTTGATCGGCTTGAAACCGCTTCTCCATTGTTTCCTTTCATCTGATTGAATGCTGAACCCATGGTGATCGTATGGGAAGAAAAGAGGACAACATCAAGAAGGCTCAGGCGCTGATGAGACAACCGAAGTTCATACGGAACATCGGGACAGCGGCGCATATCGACCACGGCAAGACCACGCTCTCCGACAACTTGATCGCCGGTGCGGGCATGATGTCCGAGGAGCTTGCTGGAAAGCAGCTGCTGCTAGACTTCGACGAGCAAGAGCAGGCCAGAGGCATCACTATCAACGCTGCGAGTGCGTCGATGGTCTACACCTTCAGAGGACAGGAGTACCTCATCAACCTCATCGACACGCCAGGCCACGTCGACTTCGGCGGCGATGTAACGAGGGCTATGAGGGCGATCGACGGCGTGATGATACTTTGCTGCGCGGTCGAGGGTGTCATGCCCCAGACCGAGACGGTCATCAGGCAGGCCATCAAGGAGAGGGTGCACCCGATACTATTCATAAACAAGGTCGACAGACTGATCAACGAACTCCAGGTGACCCCCGAGCAGATGCAGCAACGCCTGTCCAACATTGTCAACGAGGTCAACGAGAAGATAAGGAAGCTGCTTCCTCCGGAGCTAAGGGAGAAGTGGGCCCTGAAGGTCGAGACTGGCAACGTGATATTCGGTTCTGCATTCAACAACTGGGCCATCACGGTGCCCTACATGAAGAAGACGGGCATCAATTTCAAGCAGATCTACGAGTTCTGCAAGAATCAGGACCAGAAGACTCTGGCCAAGAAGGCGCCCCTTCACGAGGTGCTCCTGGAGGAGGTCATCACGCACCTCCCGGACCCGCTGGAGGCGCAGAAGCTCAGGATACCTGTCATTTGGCATGGAGACCTCGAGTCGACGTTCGGGAAGTCGATGATGACCTGCAACCCGGATGGGCCTGTGGCGTTCATGGTCACCAAGATCATTGTAGACCCGCACGCGGGGGAGGTGGCCGTCGGCCGTCTTTACAGTGGCAAGATCATCAAGGGCCAGGAGCTCTGGATCAGCGGTATGCCGAACCCGAACAGAGCGCAGCTGGTGTCCCTGACTGTCGGCGCTGACAGGATACCAGTTGATGAGATCGATGCGGGCAACGTCGTCGCTGTCTCCGGTCTCAAGGATGCCATCGCGGGCTCCACGGTGTCAAGCGACCCTGAAATGGCTTCCTTCGAGAAGATCGTACACTACTCAGATCCAGTCGTAACGGTCGCGATCGAGGCGAAGCACACCAAGGACCTGCCGAAACTGGTCGAAGTCCTGAGGACCATCGCCAAGGCCGACCCGTCCATACAGGTGGAGATCAACCAGGAGACCGGCGAGCACCTGATGTCCGGCATGGGAGAGCTTCACCTCGAGATCACCAACTACAGGATAGTCAACGAGCACAAGGTGGAGATCAAGACCTCGCAGCCGATAGTCGTGTTCAGGGAGTGCGTCGGTGGCAGGGGCGGGCCGTTCGAGGGCAAGTCCCCGAACAAGCACAACAGATTCTACATCGAGGTGGAACCACTCAGCCCAGCCATCGTGCAAGCGATAAGGTCTGGCGAGATCGAGACCGAGGGCAAGATCAAGGACGCGAAAGCCCTCGCCAGGAAGCTCCAGGACCTTGGCTTCAGCAAGGACGAAGGCAAGGGAGTGGTGTCGTTCCACGGAACGAACATCCTCCTGGACATGACCAAGGGCATTCAGTACATGCACGAGACGATGGAGTTGGTGAAGGACGCCTACGACGAGGCCATGGACCGGGGTCCGCTGGCGAACGAGAAGTGCATGGCTGTGAAGGTCATGCTCGTCGACGCGAAACTGCACGAGGATAGCATTCACAGGGGTCCGGCGCAGGTCATTCCCGCTGCCAGATCCGCGATCTACGGCGCCATGTGCCAAGCAGGCCGTGTGCTGTACGAACCTATCCAGAAAGTGTTCATCAACGTCCCCGAGGACATGATGGGCAACGCGATCAGGGAGATACAGCAGAGGCGAGGCATCATCGAGGACATGAAGCAGGAAGGGGACATAACCACCGTCCAGGGGAAAGTCCCTGTCGCGGAGATGTTCGGATTCGCCGCTTCTATCAGAAGTGCCACGAGCGGCCGCGCCCTGTGGTCGGAATCAGAAGAGAACCTGGCACAAAAATTAGAGGAAGCGTTCCTGCCCCCGCCCGGAGAGGCGTCTATCGCGATTGTTGAACCCCGTTACCGGAAAGTTGAATTCATAGATGCCTACCTGGGAATGCTTGGTATTTACGCTCAAGACAGGGTCG
>CAZTFD010000210.1:0-2788 GCA_964612225.1 uncultured Thermoplasmata archaeon
CTTGGAAGCCTGAGATATGGCATCCGCATCCCTCTCATCGAAAACATACAAGGAGCGTCCTGCTCGACCTCTGTCAAAATCAAATGCTCTCCAATTCGCTCGCGGCTGAATTTCGTGGGTCACTCATCAGAAATCCCATATATGGACACTCACATACGTTTGACTAGTAGTGCTCAGTATGAGGGAATGGAAGACTCTTCGCGCCGTGAAAGCAGCGGCATTCTACTCGAGGCCGAACCTGCAATCCGGGATCGGCGCTTTCATCGGACTCATGTCGCTCTCGCTTGTATGGGTGAGTCGTGCGGGCACAGGAGTGTATTCTTCATTTCCTGTGGGATTCCATTTCCACATGCAGTTCACGATCTTCGACCTGATGAGGCACGCCGGGCATCATGCTACTCTCTTCGGAGTGTTGTTTGTCATAGGAACGATTGTGGCGCTTGCATCGCCGATTGGAGGAGTCATCCAGGGCATCGGACTCGTGGGCATAGCATTCAGGATGGAGTCGCTGTCCTTCGCATTGTTTTCGACCCCAGGACACTACACCACGGGATTTCATTTGTTTCTGGGTCCGGGATACTTGCTCGCCATTGTGTCCACGATTCTGGTCTTGACAAGCGTCTCCGTGATCAGGACCGCTAATGGTGGAAAACCTGCACGTGCCATCAGCAGGTTTGCAGCGCTCAGCCCAGGATCGATGTCTGTCTTCCGGTGAAGCGTCGCTTCCAGTGGAAGAACTCCAGAGGAAATGACGGTTTTCGCGGAGAAATGAGGCAAAGGCATTTATGTGATACTGACTTCTCATAATGAAGCTAGCCCGGGAGGGGAGAGAATTAGCCCAAAATCTAAGATGATAATAGTCGCCACCACAGCAGTGGTAGCGCTTATCGTCGTGGTGGTGGGTCTAGCATCGTTGACTCCGAAGTCGAAACCGCAGTCCGTGAACGAACTGCCGGTGGCGACGTTCATCTACGATGCGAATAACCTAACGGTTATGTTCGATGCGACAGCGTCGAGCGACTCCGACGGCTCGATCGCAAACTACTCCTGGAACTTCGGGGACGCCTCGGAAGGCTACGGCAAGATAGTCACGCACATCTACGATAATGATGGGACTTTCAGAGCCAATCTGACCGTGACGGACGACGGGGGAGGGAAGAACTCCTCTTCGAAGGAACTGACTGTGAAGAAGCTCGAGAGCCCGGCCAAGAAGTGGCCAGTCGCGGTCATTGATGTGGTCAAGGACGGCTTGACCGTCAACGTGAGCGGTGAGAAATCTCGCGTGGACGAGAGCG
Organism: uncultured Thermoplasmata archaeon; assembly: GCA_964612225.1. Classification (GTDB taxonomy): domain Archaea; phylum Thermoplasmatota; class Thermoplasmata; order UBA10834; family UBA10834; genus COMBO-56-21. The sequence goes on from CAZTFD010000210.1 coordinate 1,296, forward strand.
CCAGCATAACCGGCTACAATTGGACCTTCGGAGACGGAGAGACGGCAGTGGGTCTGACCGTGAACCACACATACGCTGCCAACGGCACCTACGAGATAACCCTGACCGTCACGGACAGCAATGGCCTGACGAACAGCACAACAATCTCGGTGACCGTAGCATCGCCGCCGATAGAGCCTCCGCCAGAGCCGACCCCGCAAGGACCACCAGGTCTGTTGCATGCGATCGAGTTGCACGAGGAGAAAGCGGACAGGAACGCAGGCCTCAATGGATCTCTGCACCATTTGCAGGACAATCTCCAGAGATGGCTTGACGCCCACAGCACTGCGCCTACATACTGACGTGGACCCGTCGCAGGAAACCCAAGAACTGAAGAAGCATATGGGCTTCTTCCGGAAACATCTTCACTCGATTTTTCAAATTTCAGAAAGCAGCATACGCTGATTTGAAAACGACGGAGAGAAACAAGAGTAGTGTCAGAGGACTGCGCTGTTCGGAGGAATCTGAGCTCATCTTCGGGCCAAGTGTATGTAGTGGCACTCCGGACATTCCATCGTCTGTCCTTTGGTTTCAACGAGCTTGACGTGCCTCTGGGCCTTCTCGCACTCAGGGCACATGACGTCCTTCCTCTTCCTGAACGAATCTAGGATTCCCATGGTCCTTCCCCGGCAGTCAATCCCTGCGCTCGATATAAAACCTTCCGACGTCCATTCCCGGTCACGCCTACACCCGGTGGACCGTATCGACGATCTTCTTCAACTGGCTCTCGAAATCGCCGTTCTCGACCAATGTCCCCGTGACGATGATGTCTGCCCCGGCAGCTGCAAGCTTCTCCGCCTGCTCGGGCGTGACTATCCCACCGCCGAGCACAATCGGCAGGTCGATGCTCTCGCGAGCAGCTCTGACCATGGCCAAAGGAACAGGCTCTGGAGCTCCGGACCCAGCCTCCAGGTAGAGAAGGTCCATGCCGAAGAACTCCGTCGTGAGAGCGTATCCGATGATCGAGCTGATGTCGTTCCTTTTGACGAGCTCAGCCTCCCCGATCTCCCCAACCTTCATGCCGGGCTCCACGATGACATAGCCCATGGAGATTGGCTCTATCCCGAGTTTCTTGATAACGGGTGCTCCCTTGACATGCTCCCTCGTGATGTTCCTGACGTTCTTCGAGTTGAGCATGCTCATGAAATAGATCGCATCGCACCTGCGTGCAATGGCGTGCGCGCCCGACGGGAAATAGATTACGGGCAGCTTGCAGTTCTTCTTGATCTCATCAACGGTCTTGTCCAGATTCTCCTGTGTAACGCCGGTCGATCCACCGACCATGATCGCGTCCGTGCCCGCCCTGCATGCCTTCGCAGCGATCTCTCCCGACTTGCTCGGAGCCTGCTTCGCGGGGTCTATCAACGTCATGTGCATCTTGTGCTTCTTCAGCGACTTGTCGATGTACTCCCGGACTTTCAAAAAACCCCTCCGAGTAAGAAAGCCAACAATGC
>CAZTFD010000211.1:0-2784 GCA_964612225.1 uncultured Thermoplasmata archaeon
TGATTCGCGGCAGGTGCCCCAGCCAGCCGCGCAGTATGAAATGTCCACTTCGACGACCACGGGCTTTCCCCAGCAGCATTTGCGCTCTTCACCCGCCAGTAGTATCTCTGATTATTGGCCAGGCCGCTCACTGACCTTGATGGTGTGACAATATTGGGATCATTAACAAGCGACGGAGAGAAATCCTGTTTTGTAGACAGCTGTAGCCAGTAGGTCGCAGCATATTCCGCTGGAAGCCATTGAAAGACAAGAGTTGTGGGTTGACCGGTGGATTTGTCCTTCGGCTGAGAGAGAGTCGGCTTCTTGGGAATCGGTGGTATGGTATTGAATGCCCATACAGTCGACCAATTCGACTGGCCTGCACCATTCTTGCTCTTCACCCTCCAGAAATAACGCTCAGCATTGGTCAGCCGACCAACATTTCGCCACGTGACTGTCAATGATGAATCATCGACAACGGAAGTACGGAACAATGAGTCTGCAGACAGCTGCAGGCGGTATGATGTCGCACCAGGTGTCTCTTCCCATCGTAGGGTGAGATTCAAAGGTAGATTCGTGGCGTTGTGTGCCGGCTGTGAGAGCAGCGGGGTCCCGGGAGGGTCGAGCTTCTTTCTCAACTCCATGCCACTGATCTTCACAACTCCACTTTGGGAATCATCACACATGATCCCTACATCACAATAGGAGACGTCTGGGGGAATAAAAATCGAACCTGGACCAGACGTTGCATCGCTCAGCACATATTTCTTCCATGTAGTGCTGCTTATGGCGAACGTCGCCTGGATTGGACTGTGCGATACGGGTGAGAAGCTGCTAAAATAGATGCGCACCTTGCTACCTAATGGCCCTTTGATCCAAAGTACGAAGTCGTTTTCTCCTTTCTCCAGACCTCCCAACTTCAGGATGCCGCACAGAGAACCGACTTTGTTAATGGAATAGGAGATACCTCCACTGGCTGGAACCCCATCCCTGCGATCGAGAGTCCCGTCGTAATTGACATACCCGTCTGGGACACTATTTGCATCAAGATCCACGTTCAGTGGAGGAACAACGTTCTCGTAAGGATCAGGAGTGGATCCGTAGAGGATATTCGCCCACTCAGTCTGGGTTCTGACCGGTATGCCGGATCGCACGCACCACGCGAGTATGCTGTCCATCTTGACAAGGTAGCTCTGGAAACCTGCGTCGTCATCCGAAAGATGTGTCGCACCAGCAACTACATAATGCCTTGCGACCCGATCTGCAATGAACGTTTTGAGACTTTGAAGATTGTCCGCCCCTTCCGAGAAATCAGACCACATGACGGAAAATCTCTTGTCCGAATCTGGATCATATTCGTTGAATACTTTGTGCGACTCATCCCAATAGGTTGCCCCGGATTGGTACCCATACATTTCGCCATATACTCTTTTGACATCTTTTCTATCCAGATTCGGTCCATAGTTGCCCGGTTGAACCCAAGCGTAAGGCCTACCAAGACCGGCTTGAGAAAAAAGAAGAAGAGATCTTTCAGCGAGCAGCTTTATCGCATCATCTCTGAGCCTCCCCCCACGGATTCCGATTTTCATGTAACGAGTATGTATCTGCGTACCCAGCTGGATGGGCTCGTCCCATGCACTCAGGATGTAAATGGAATCAACATCTGCAGGATTAGCATTTCTTATAGAGGATATGTCACAGAGTGTGTCAAGCCAGGGGAAATAGATTTGGAGAAACCAAGACAAGTCGCTGAATTCTCCTGGTTGGCTACTGATCACCAGGTTTCCGTCGACGTCCGCATAACCTGCGCCAAGAATAGTGGTGGTGTCAACAGGTTGGTACCTGAGACAGATCTTGTGTCCGGTGATGTGGTCTACCCCGGCACGGCCGGAGTAGTAGGCCGCGTCACCTGCTACCATGAAGTACTGCGCGGCATGGTCTGGAGTATGGTCCATGAGTTCATGGCCATGGCTCTGAATTGCCAAGAGAGTCGAAATGAAACTTGGATTGGATGAGACATCAATGATATTAATCCCAAGGCAGGTCTTCAGAGAGTATTTATCGAAAATCGCGGCATACTGCGTCAACCTGGTAGCCGGCCTATTGTCATCAACCCGAAAATACACGCCGCCTTTCTTCGGAACATAGCTTTGGGCGGACAAGGATGAGCACAGGAGGCAGGTTCCTAAAATGGTGGGCACTGTCAACTTGCTCACCTTGGCCAGCCATCGGAGGACCATACTTCCCTTCAATATTTCCCCTTCTAAACCATACCAGCTCGGTGAAGTCTGCTCGAATGGGTCTTGACGTGTCTTGAGATCCCGACCGCTCCCGCGATCGTCACATGCGGTCCCCATGGGCAAGTCATGAGTGTCTTTCATAGCGTTCCCTATAGGAAAGTTCACTCCAAAACGTGACCAACAAGTGGAAACCCAATCGAATTTCAGAATTCGAATAGACGGGGAAAGAAAGGGAGTTGCAGAGAGGAAATCAAGCAGGTGAGTTGCCTCATTGAAGGCATTGACAATCCGGGGACCGAGGTCCTTTGGAGCCCTCCCAGCAAGTTCCTGCAACCATACCGGCGAGCTCTCCCATGGGAGCTGGCTATTTCACGACAAGCAGCATCACCCCCGTAATCAACCACGCGACAAGAGGTTGGGACGAGAGGGGGCATTTTTACCTACCACACCCTCGGCCTCCTTCTCCCAGGAAACATAGAAGTCCGCCGCCGGGCGGACTTCCGTCATCTCTCTGATAGTTCAGGCGGCCGCTACCAGATCTTCACCCGCAGGGAATCGGGTCTGT
>CAZTFD010000212.1:0-270 GCA_964612225.1 uncultured Thermoplasmata archaeon
CTCTCCGTAGACGACCGGGTTGCCCTTGGTCTCGACGACCTCGACCTTGTCGCAACCCGCTGCCTCGTACATCTTCGCGACGAGCTCAGCGCACTCTTTGATCCCGATATCTTGCTGACTTGAGCTCGGCTGCTTCAGCAATCTCGTCACGTGAGCGACGTGCTTGCACTTGTCTCTGTCAATGCGCTCGTAAATCCTTTCGAGCGAGGAATCGCTACGCATGTTCTCGCGCGGCGAATGCCACTCTGTGGTAAAGACGTTTGCGGCATG
>CAZTFD010000212.1:286-2756 GCA_964612225.1 uncultured Thermoplasmata archaeon
AGACATCCGAGAGCGAAATATACCAGGAAAGCCGTGCTCGTGCCGTGGCCGCCGAGTTCCTGCTCGTCTTCATCCCGATGTTCATAATCATAGACCCGTTCAGTGTGCTCCCGCTCTTCATAACACTCACGGGCAACATGAACAGGACTGGCAGGATGAAGACACTGAGATATTCCATCTTGTTCGCGACGTTGCTTCTGATCGTCTTCTCGATTCTGGGAAAGGCCATACTCGAATATCTGTCCATATCGATCGATGCGCTGCGGATAACCGGTGGACTCCTCCTGCTCGTGATCGGCGTAAGCATGCTCTACGAGGGGGACACGCCTAGGTCGAGGCGGAAGGGGGAAGAAGAGGTAGAGGAAAGGAAGTCGCCCGAGGACGTCGCATTCGTTCCCCTCGGCACACCCATGCTTGCCGGACCGGGCGCGATGTCCGTAGTCATCATCTTCTCGGGGACATCAGACATCCTTATCGTGATAGCCTCGCTCGTCACTGTCATGTTCATCTCCACGGCCATCCTGGTGCGCGCAGATCTGATATTCAAGCTCATCGGCAAGGCCGGCACGAGAGCCCTGACCAGAGTGATGGGGCTCTTGGCGTCCGCCTACGCGGTGCAGATGATTTTGGACGGCGTTTCGGACTACGCTGGCACATTGGGCTGACAGAGGGAACTGGCGTTGGGCCATACTAACCAAAGGTAAGGCCATATCCCTAAATATCCGTCAATCGCTCCGATTCTCCGTTCGAGCTGGAGATCGAAGCAGTTTCTGATGATAGAGGGACGACCCTCCTCTAGCCCGAAGAGAGGAAAGTTGAGGTGATAGTGGGGGAAGGACCAATGGGGCGCAGGATCGTCCTAACAGCGGACAGAACGCTCATGTCGAGCTACAACGGGAGCATGTTCATCGGGTTTGCCGCGTGCTTTCCCAGAGTCTTGCCCAAGTGGCTCTATACGAGACTGTTTTGTCCGTCACAACCAAGGAGAGAAGGAAGGGCAGTCTATGCGCCCGCTGGCCTGAGAAAGATCGAGGCTTCATTGATCGCCTCGGGCATACCATATGAGGACATCGCCATCTGCCATCCTGACCGCTTGGCGACGATGGTCGATTCCGACACCAAGGTCGTGGGAGTGACTTCGTCCGACCCGATGGGCGTCGGACCCGCTTCAAGCACTTTCTCAAGCCTTCTGGACAAGGAAAGCTACACCAGGTTCTTCTTCAGGAGACTGATGGAAGATCTGAGCGCGAAGGCTACGAATGCAAAGATCGTCGTCGGAGGACCTGGAGCGTGGCAGCTGTCAAGCGACGAGCTGAGGCGGCATCTCGGAATACACTGCCTCGTCGAAGGGGAGGGCGAGCTTATCGCGCCCCAGCTCTTCAGGGACGCACTGGAGGGCAAGGCGCTTCCGAGCTATGTCGCCGGGGGTCCAGTTCCTGTCGACCAGATACCGTTGATACGCGCGCCCACGGTGAACGGGACGGTCGAGATAAGCAGAGGCTGCGGGAGAGGATGCGAGTTCTGCAACCCCAACATGAGGACCGTGAGACACATTCCGCTCGATAGGATTCTCGACGAGGTCAGGACCAATCTAGCCGCGAGGGACAAGATAACTCTGCACGCCGAAGATGTCCTCAGGTACATGGCCAAGGGAATGAGTCCGAATAGAGAGGCGGTCGCTGAGCTCTTCGAGAACGTCTTGAAGCAAACCGGGAACGTCGGTGTTAGCCACATCGCGCTGTCATCAGCGCTCGCGGAGCCAGCTGTCGTGGATGATATCAGCATGATCACTGGGGTAGCAGACGGGCGAAGACACATGTACGCTCAGACGGGCATCGAGACAGGGTCCCCCGAACTAGTCAGCAAACACATGAAGGGCAAAGCGAAACCTTTCGCGCCTGCGAAGTGGCCGGAGGTGGTCAGGGAATCTTTCAAGCTCCTTGCGGACAACAACTGGGTCCCGTGCGGGACTCTCGTCATGGGCATGCCTGGCGAAAGGGCAGAGGATGTGGCCATGACGCTCGACCTGGTCAGAGACCTGAGACAGCACAAGAGCCTGATAGTGCCTCTCTTCTTCGTCCCCCTCGGGGAGCTCAAAGATGACGAGTTCTTCAAGCCTGATGCAATGCTGCCCGAGCACTGGATGCTGTTGGCTGAGTGCATCGAGCACGACTTCCACTGGGTACCGGTCATGATGGACGAGCTGTTCTCACAGAACAGGCTGAGCTCCGCCAGGTCGGGGGCGATGAAGCTCGCCGCATGGTATATGCAGCGGAGGCTCAGGGAGTCAATGGAGCTCATGAGGGAGGGCAGGGACCCGAGGGCGCAGCACGAGCCCGAGCTCGAGAGGCATGGGATGAATCTGGAGGATCGGCCGGAAGAGGCCTAAGCGGACTTGACTGGCTCCTTCTCGCCGACGCCCGTCCCCGCCACCAGGAAGATCGCCAGCATCACGAGCACGCCACCAAAG
>CAZTFD010000213.1:0-2750 GCA_964612225.1 uncultured Thermoplasmata archaeon
TGAGTCCGACACATACGGGCTCGTGCACATACCTGAAACGCTCGGGGCAGTCGTTGTGGCGTACAACGAACCGAGCGTCTCGAATCTCAAACTGGATGGGCCGACCCTCGCGATGATATTCATGAAGAACATCACCTCGTGGGACGACCCAGCGATAGTAGCTCTCAACCCTGACGCAGTGCTCCCATCCGACCAGATTACTACCGTGACTCGATCTGACTCCTCCGGGACGACATTCGTGTTCTCAGGGTATTTGGCGGCCATTAGCCAGGAGTTCGAATCACTGTACGGTCAGGGGAAGTCCGTGAACTGGCTCGGGGCGATCGGCGCCGGCGGAAACCCTGGGGTTACGCAGACAGTCCGGACGACAGCCCACTCGATAGGATACATAGAGCTCGCGTATGCAATGGAAAACGACGTGCCATTCGCGCAGCTGAAGAATCACGATGGCAACTTCGTGACACCTTCCCTGGAGACGACCTCGGCCGCAGCCTCAGCGTCGGGCGGAGCGCTTCCTTCCGGAGATGGTGATTGGTCACAGGTCAGTATCTTGGATGCACCCGGGGCGAACTCGTACCCCATCGCGAGCTTCACCTACATCCTGATCTACAAGGAGTTGTACAACGAGCAGAGCAAGATGAACAAGAGCGTTGCGATAGCGCTCCTAGATTACCTCTGGTGGATCGTGCACGCAGACGGGCAGGCGTATGCGGACGAATTGTACTATGCGCCTCTCCCGGCAACCGTTGTCTCTGTGGACGAGGTCACGCTGAACTCAATCACATACAAAGGAGACCAACTTAGGTAATCGGCACTGGGCAGATCCTTTCACAGTTCATGAAGCGTCAACACTCCAGGTGACTGGAGAGGTCGAACACGAGTTCCGAGGAACCGCAATGAAAGAGAGCAGGGCAAGGCTGGGAGCCGCCAGAGCGGACAGCCTCTTCGAGTTGTCGGTGACGGTGGTTGCCGGGCTCACCCTCGCGCTCGTCTGGATCCTCGTTGCGAAGATGATCCTGGATGCCCAGCTGTCCATATCCGAGTTCGGTCCTGGGTTCGTCACGAGCGGCACCTGGGATCCAAACCGGGACGTTTACGGTGCGCTCCCGTTCATATTCGGCACGCTTCTCACATCCGGGATAGCCATCCTGATAGGCGTTCCTCTCAGCATAGGCATCGCCATCTATCTCTCGGAGCTGGCGCCTCCTTGGGTCCGAGAACCACTGTCGTTCGTCGTGGAGTTGCTCGCGGCTGTCCCGAGTGTCATCTATGGGTTGTGGGCCATGTACGCTCTCAGACCGGTGATGGTTGAGACAATCGAGCCGATCTTCGTCGCACTCCTGGGATGGACCCCTCTGTTCCAGGGAGAGCCCGTTGGTTTGGACAAGTTCACTGCGGGCATCATACTCGCCATCATGATCATTCCGACTGTAGCGTCGGTCTCCAAGGAGGCCATGATAGCTGTGCCAGACTCACAGCGAGAGGCTGCGCTCAGCTTGGGCGCGACGCGCTCAGAGACCACCAGGATCGCTGTCCTGTCATATGCTCGCTCGGGCATCTTCGGAGCGAGCATCCTCGGGCTCGGCAGGGCGGTCGGAGAGACGATGGCCGTGACGATGACCATCGGGAACGCGAACCTGATCTCCTGGTCGCTCCTCGACCCAGGCCAGACAATGGCAAGTCTGGTGGCAAACAACTGGGGTGAGGCACAGGGGCTCCAGCTATCTGCCCTGATCGAGATCGGAGTCGTACTGTTCGTGGTAGCACTGGTTGTGAACGTGCTGGCGAGACTTGTCATCGGACGGTTCACGAAGGCAGTCCCGACGACCGGGGGTGGGCTGTGAACACATACGCATATCGCAAGCTCAAGAACAGACTCGCCTCCGCTCTGGCGCTCGCGTGCATCGTGGCAGCGCTGGTCCCGCTTGTCTACATCCTCGTTGAGGTAGTCAGGGCGGGAGCGCCTGCGATAAACTGGGAGTTCCTCACAAGCAGGACCAAGGGCACTGGGGAGGCCGGTGAGGGGATCGGGAATGCGATTCTGGGGACTCTGCTGCTCGTCGGCTACGCGAGCCTGATAGGCCTTCCTGTCGGCCTGCTGACCGGCGTGTATGTGTCGGAGTATGGTAACAACCGGTTCGGGACAACAGTGAGGTTCTTCAACGATGTCTTGGCGAACTTCCCGTCGATAGTCATCGGCCTGTTGGCATATGCGCTCGTAGTGGACTTGCTCAACGTGGGTTTCTCGCTTATCGCGGGCTCGTTCGCTCTCGCAATAATAATGATCCCAATCGTGGCGAACACCACTGAGGAGGCGCTGAGGCTCGTGCCGAACTCGTTGAGGGAGGGCGCGCTCGCCCTTGGAGTCCCGCGCTGGATTACGGTGCTCAAGGTCCTTTTGGCGAACGCGAGGGCGGGAGTCGTGACTGGCGCCCTCCTGTCGATCGCTAGAATCGCTGGGGAGACCGCCCCGCTACTTCTGACAGCGTTCTACAGCAACTACTGGTCCGCCTCGGCGACTGAGCCTATCGCGTCTCTTCCGCTCACGATCTTCAGGAACTACAACTCGCCATCGGACGTGCTGCTTCAGCAAGCCTGGGGGGCGGCGCTCGTGCTCATACTGATGGTGCTCACTCTCAACATAGGTGTCAGGCTGTTCATGATGAAGAGAAAGAAGAGTTCAAAGGCGGTGAAGAAGACATGGAAGACAAGATTGTCACTCAGGGCTTGAACGCGTACTTCGGGGATGT
>CAZTFD010000214.1:0-2712 GCA_964612225.1 uncultured Thermoplasmata archaeon
TCGTCAGCTTCAAGGACGACTTCTACAGGAACCTCGAGGAGAAGCTCATAGCATCGGCGCCTTTCGCGGCGCACAGGCATTGACCCGGAGCGCGAGCACAGAATGAACGCAGTCAAGTCCGAAGCGGTCAAGATCGATTACCTGAAGCGCTGGTTCATGCTCGGGACTGCAGTCTATGTCGCGATCACAGCCGCGCTGTTCTATCTATCCGAGTCATCGGTAGAAGATTCGGTGAGGACCTTCTGGTTCGCAGCCGGCCTGATCGAAGGCACACTGTTCTTCCTCTTCATTGTGCCGCCGCTGCTGACGGGCCATCTCGCGGGAGAGAAGGGACTCCGGCTGCACATGGGATTTCTAATCAACGAGACCATCCCCTATGCTTGGATCCATGAGATCAAAGAGACCTCGATCCACTGGGGCGCGGTCAAGGTCGGCATAGGTGTGAGGTACTCTTCGATCACCCGGGCTTTGTTCGTCACTTCATCTTTCAGCAACTTGATCGTCATCAAGCTGGACAAGGAGCACATGATCGGCCGAGTGTTCAGGAAGCCCGTGTCTGAGATCGTTATCAGCGTCAGCTTTGCGAAGGGTTTCATGGACGCCATGAGTCAGAGGGCCGGGTTCGAGAGGGGAGTGTAGGCGCTGCCGCTGTTCGATTTCTCCAAGGACCCGCGCGCGAACGTGCACAGCATCAGGAAGCGCACGCTGAAGATGATACTCGAGGCGTCGAAGTCGCAGTACCCCGAGGAGTTCGGAGCGCTGCTGCGGGCCGAGAAAGGGATTATTCACGAGCTGATACTCCTCCCCGGCACCGTTTCCGGGGAGACGTCCGCGCTGTTCAAGCTGTACATGCTCCCGATCGACCGTACGGTCGTCGGCACCATTCACTCCCACCCGTCTGGAGCGATATTTCCTTCAGGCGCCGATGTCGAGCTGTTCGGTAAGTTCGGCTGGATCCATATCATCACAGGGTTCCCGTTCGATAGACAGAGCTGGCGCTGCTTCGATTCAAACGGAGAGCCGAGGCCGCTCAAGGTGATTGATTGATGATCTCACTGTTCGCAAGAACTTCCGCTAACCCATCGCATGCTATCGCACTTTGAGTGCTTTCTTGGTGAGCGAGAGGGAATTGCAGGCAGAGCTTTCATGCCAGTCTCTTGTATGATCTATCCGCTATCAGATTTGTATTTCATACTAGAAATATTCATCAAACGATAGGCCTAGCTGGACAAAGAAGAATGATGCTAAGAGGTTTCAGAAACGCGTTTCTCAAGTGCAGGCCACGCCTTTCTCCGAGTCGAGGACCTTTCCATCGATGGACACGAACTCGATGTCGTAGGTTCCGTCGGAGAGAGTCAGCTTCAACGCGCCGAACGATGTGTCGATTGCCTTGAGCAGGTTCGTTGGCTGGGGCGGGTGGTTGAACGCCCAGAGATATGCTCCGCCTGTGCCCGCGACGATCTGCCTTATCCCGTTCGGGTCGACGTTCCCGTATGGATCCTGGGGTGCCCAGCGCTGGTAGTTGTGGTTGTGCCCGCCGAGGACCAACTCGACATGGTTGTCATACAAGAGTTCCCAGATAGGCACCTGCCACGTAGACTCGTCCGGATACCACTCCGCAGTCCAGTAGGTCTCCCAGTCGTAGTACGGGTGGTGCATGTAAACTATCGTGCCCGAGTACTTGGTGTTTGGGTGGGATGCCAGGTCAGACTTCAGCCACTCGAACTGCCACTCGGCGGGGCCCGGGTTGTCCGGGGACCACGGGATGCCCCATGTGTGCCCCAGCCTCGAGTTCAGGCTTATGATGTGCCAAGTGCCGAGGTCGAAACTGTAGTAGCCGTACTGGAGTCCCACAGGGTCCGTCGCTATCTCGACCAGCCTGTCGTTGAAGTACGTGAAGAAACCCTCCGCGGTGGAGGATTTGTAGTAGTCATGGTTCCCGACAGCGGGATACGTGATGTCCATGAGTCCTCCGAAGTACGTATCGTAGTAAGCCTGGTACTCCTCGATTGTGCCCCAGTTGTGCTGGGCGTCGCCAAGCAGCAGGAAGCCGTCTGGGCTCAGCGCACCGATTAGCTGCGCCACATTGTCGTACTGCACCCTGCGCCAGTTGTTGTGGGGGAGTGTATCCATGCCTATGTCTCCTGCCGCAGCGAGCGTGTACACCGCCGGCTTCGAGGCCGTTGCCGATGGCGAGAATGCCGGCACTATGAGTACCAGCATTACCGCGAGCGAGCAGGCTATGGTAGTTAGGGCGCGAATGTTGATCGATCCCATCCCACAGCCCCCTCAGACGGACCCGCACGCCGCCCAGTATGACTCGAGGAACGCCTGCCAGCCGTCGGCCATGAAGGTGTAGTCCCAGTAGTAGCTGGGCGTCTCCCACGAGTGGTTGGGGAAGACTATCCCTAGGCCGTTGATTTGGTGGTCCACCGTGTTCGTGGTCTGGACAGCAAGAACGGTCTTGTCGAAGTTGGCGATCACGAGAGCGCATGCGTCTTTGACCTCGCTCGACCGTGAGTTCGCCGCTATCAGTTCGACGAACCTCTTGAAGTCGACCAGGTTGATCGAGTTCGCGGCGTAGGAGAAGCCCGCCCCTCCCCTTGACTTTGATACGAGCCCCGCGTTGGCCTTCATGTCCTGCATCAGTAGTTCCGTGACTTCGAAAAACGATGCGGCGGTCGCGCCAACGGCTACGAGGTCGACTGCCGC
>CAZTFD010000215.1:0-300 GCA_964612225.1 uncultured Thermoplasmata archaeon
CGGTCGTGACGTCGTACACGTCGAGCGAGAGCGACCTCAGCCCATTGTTGACAATATGCCCAGTCCATTTGCCATAGCTCGTCGGCACATATTCCCATGTCACCGCGTTCGCTCTCGGTCCCTGGTCGCCTTTAATGATTTCGTGCGTGCCAGCAATTGCCAACGGGGCCGCGGCGACTAGCACCATGATAGCGCACATCAGAATTGCTGCCGCAATTCTCTTTGACAAATGCTTCGCGCCCTTTCTAGCCGATCCGGTCCTGGTAACACGAGTGGGAGACCCGAGTAAGCAAGACTCGT
>CAZTFD010000215.1:336-612 GCA_964612225.1 uncultured Thermoplasmata archaeon
CACCGACTATTTCGAATTTGCTGCCGTCTAAGAGATTCGAAACATTCTCCCAATCCAATCTTAAACCGATATGAATGTAGGGCTACGACGATGCAAAAGGGTTAATCGCTACCGGTACAGTTAAGGGCCTCGTGAAGCTGATAGTTACTTCCTCGGAAGACCCCGCGTCCATGAACATCCGAGCAAGGCTCCTGGAGAGGTGTGTATGGTCGGAGACCGGCTCCTTCGAAGGACATGCAACGATGACGAAGGACGAATTCCTAATGGTCCAGGTCG
>CAZTFD010000215.1:622-2712 GCA_964612225.1 uncultured Thermoplasmata archaeon
TAGACGAGCGGGTCTCGAAAGTTCTAGGACTTAACGTTGATCTGATAGTATTCGCCTCGAGGCACAGATCCGAATCGAAGATACCGACCCTTACAGTTCATCCCATCGGGAACTTCTCGTCCGCCGACCTAGGTGGAAGGCCAGGATTACTCTGCAAGACCTCTCCTCAGCTAATGACATCAGCCCTGAGAGCCCTCTCCGCCAACGGCAAGGGACTTGGATTCAACATCTCATTCGAGACGACGCACCACGGACCGTTCGTGAGTTCGCCCACGTTCTACATAGAGATTGGAAGCTACGAGGAACTCTGGAGGAGGGAGGACGCCGCGGAGGCGATCGCAGAATCGATCTTGAGCATCAAAGATGAAGGACATCCTGTGATCGTGTGCGTAGGCGGCGGACATTATGCCCCCAGGTTCACGGAGGTGGCGCTGTCAAAGAAGGTCGCGATAGGACACATGGCGGCGAACTACGCCTTGGAGGCGCTAAAGCCGAACATGATCGAGCAGATGGCGAACAAGAGCAACGGGGCCAAGAAGGTGTATTTCCACAAGAAGGGCATGCCGAAACCTGCTTACAGAGAATTGCAGGAGAGATTCGCCTCGTGTGGGCTCGAGGAAATTAGCAGTGACGACTTGGAGGCTTTGTGAGAATGGCCGCATCTGGCAAAAAGAAGACCAAGGGTCGGACCTATGACAGCATTATCAAGGAACTCAAGTCTCTCCGGAACCAGGAGAACATAGAGGGAATGGCCAGATACGGTCTCAATTCTCCAACGACGCTCGGTATCTGCATGCCAGACCTCATGAGAATCGCAAAGGAGACTGGAAAGGACCACGAGCTGGCTCAGCGCCTCTGGGAGTCGGGCATCTACGATGCACGCATACTAGCATTCATGATCGACGAATGGAGACTGGTGACTGAAGGACAGATGGAGCATTGGGCCAAGGACTTCGATAACTGGGGCATCGTCGACGGCTGCTGCGGACATCTCTTCTCCAAGACTCCGTTTGCTTACAAGAAAGCGGCGGAGTGGAGCAAGAGGAAGGAGGAGTTCGTCAAGCGGGCAGGGTTCTCGATGATCGCTGCACTGACCGTCCACGACAAGAAGGCTGAGGACGAGAAGATGATGCGATTCCTCCCGCTCATCGAGAAGGGAGCGACCGACGAGCGCAAGTACGTCAGCAAGTCAGTCAACTGGGCATTGAGGCAGATCGGTAAGAGGAATCGCGCACTCAATAAGAAGGCAATCGAGACCGCGAAGCGGATCCAGAAGATGGATTCCAAGGCCGCTCGATGGGTGGCTTCGGACGCCTTGAGAGAATTGAAGGGTGAAGCGGTTCAGAAGAGATTGCTCAAGCGACAGTAGTACCCTTGAACTTCTTTCCTTCGAGGGCGTCTCTCAGGTTCGCAAGGTCGTTCCCGTCCACGATGGCCAGCGATATCTTCGAACGCTCCAAAACCCGCGCGCCTACAGGGTCAAACACGTTGTTCGGGCCGGCGCCCGTTGAGTGTCCAACGAGGTCGACGAGTTCCTTGTGTGTCATCCGGGGGATTCTGTGAGCCTCAGGGTCCTTCTTGGGATCGGCCGAATATGCGCCGTCAACAGAGGTGGCGTTGACGAGCCTTCGAGCCTTCACACGCTCGGCTAGCAGGGCCGAAACCGCATCGGTCGTTATGCCCGGGCTGACGCCCCCCATTACAACTATCGAACAGGTCTTGCCGGCGTGCACCGCCTCGTCGTAGTTCTTCGGAGGCGAGTGGCATGCGTGGTCTCCCAAGGCGGTTATCATAAGACGCGCGTTCAGGCGGGTGACCTCGATCCCCAACTCGTCCAAGTAACTCTCGCTGGCGCCTAGATCCCTTCCAGCCTTGATATAGTACCGGGCAATCTTACCACCGCCGGTCACGACGTACAACTTGAAGTTGAACGACACTCCCATCAATATCTTTGCGAGCTTTCGTATATAGGCGGTGTCGCCCTCTTCCCTTACCAGAACCGATCCGCCCAGCGAAAGAACAACGGTTTCCATGGTGGTCAACTATTATAATGGTGAACGCTCTAACCCGTACAAAAGGCTTCGGACTGG
>CAZTFD010000216.1:0-2703 GCA_964612225.1 uncultured Thermoplasmata archaeon
CGCTACCTGGTGGTCCGCCAATGAGAGAGACGTTGAGGACGCCTACTCCGCTTGGTTGCTAAACGAGGGCAACGAGAGGCTCGACATCTACAACATGTATGAGTATCCCCTGACGCCGTTGACTTTTGATCTGACCGCTCAGAAGGTGGCGGATAAGATCGTACTGTCATACGACATAATCAGCTGGGGCATGGAAGCGATGATGACCAGGTGGCTCCACGAGGCGTTCACCCCGACGGAGGCCTACTTCGAAGGCTTCAACATGCATGCCATGATAGGGCCTGAGAGAGCAGATGTCGACATAACCACAGTGATTGCCTATGGCGTCTACGCGTACGAGACAACCGTAGTGCCTGGAGGCAAGACACACGGGGACCCGTGCTGGACATTTGAGCTGTATCTCCAGGACTATGTGGAGCCGACCATAGGTCACCCGGAGTCTGACTTCGCTCCGTATGTATACAACCCCACGCCGGGTACACCAGGCAATAAATTCACGTACGACAACACCGCACCTGGAAGCCTGTGGTACGGCCAGAAGATGCCGTACGACTACGCGCCAGGACCCCACAACCTATCTGAGAACGAGACCCTGGTGATCGAGTTCCCGACCGGGCCGCAGCTGTTCAAGGAGCAGGCATACTATCCGGACGGCACGCCGATCCTCGATCGGGAGATCAACCAGAGGATCATGAACACGACCGCGGACATGACATTCAACTACGCAGAGCCGATGATGTCGGACAACACAGAGCTCGGTCTTGGAAACTTAGCCGTCGACAACGTGAACGGTGTGTTAACCTACACGGGACCGATCGACATGTGGACCTGGTCGAAGGACCAGACGACGCATCCCTTCCTAGCGGAGGAGTGGGACAGGCTAGAGATACTTCCGTACGGAATACCGTATGTGGAGTTCACCTGGGAACAACCTCCTGCGGCACCGCGGGCGGATCACTATGAGGTCTCCGCGATGTCGAGTCCCGTAATCGCGGGAGAACCCGTGTCCTTCAATGTGACCGTCAGGGACCAGTACGACAACGTGTTCACGAACTACGACGGAGCCGTGAACATCACATCGACGGATCTTGCGGCGACCCTGCCAGGCAACTACACATTCACGCCGACCGATGCGGGCATACACGTGTTCGACAACCTGACGTTCGAGACCGCTGGCTTGCAAGACCTGATGCTCGTCGATGTTGCCAACTCGAGCCTCACAGGTGAGTACCTGGACGTCGATGTGCTCGCTGCGGCCGCTGCAGATCGCCTCGAGCTGTCGGGCGTGCCCGGCCTCGTAGCTATGAACGAAGTGCAGAATGTCACCGTGACAGTCTACGACCAGTACGACAGGTTGTTCGAAGGCTATGCAGGGACTCTCGTCTTCGGCTCTAACAGGAGCGGGGAGGTCGTGCTGCCATCGGACACCACCGTTCCGGCAGGAGAGAGCAACGTGACCGTCAGCGTGACGTTCACGGCTACAGGCTGGTTCCTGCTGAACGTCACCGACTCGGTCGATAACACGATCTATGGCGAGATCAATGTTGAAGTGGTGCCCGAGCCGCCCCGAATAGACCATTTCGTAGTCACTGGCGAGACGCAGCTTGGACCGGGATCATACTACGACCTAACAGTCGAGGCAGTCAACCAATATGGCAGCACGTTCCTGACGTATGTTGGGACCGTGCACTTCGCCACTGACGCACCGGGCGGAACCTATGCGCTCCCGGGAGACACAGCGTTCGCGCTGTCGGACAACGGTGTGAAGGTGTTCTCGAACGCGATGATGTTCAACCAGATGGGAACGTACGAAGTGAACGTTAGCGACACGGTGGACACGGCGGCCTATGGATTGCTGTCTGGCATCAGCATCGCGACTTGGCCAAGTATCGTCTATACTGCGTACGACTTCTTCGAGGAGCCGTTCGGAGAATGGTTCTGGAACCCTGACTGGAGAACGGAATGGTACTACCAGGACTACATACTGTCGAACACTTCAGGCCAATACACGTTCCTGTACGATCCTGGCCAGGACGGCGCCCACGGCGTCATCTTCGCGCCGTACAGGATGAACATGACCGCCACGAACGTGAGCACCTTGGATGTACATAGCCCAGAGTTCATGCCAATCCTTGGTGGCGTTGGAGCACAGGTTGGAGCCGAGGCGAACTTGCACATACGCATGCAATACCTCGACCACGCCTGGTGGACCTCGTACTGGTACCCGACCTGGGGCGGAGGAAGCCCTATCCTGAGGAACTACATCAACACGAACGACGGGTACCTGCTTGGCACACTCATCACGGTGGAGCTAAACCGGGAGGCGGCCTACGAGTGGATGGGCATGCCTGTAGCAGATGACCCGGTCACATGGTGGGGGACCAACCAATACGTCTACGAGGATGCCTGGGTCGCTTGGATCGATGACGAGGGCAACAACCGCCTGGACATCTACTGTGGCTACGCGGACTTCTACTATCCCGAGTGGACATGGTCTGACATGGCCGTCGACACGGACGGCGACATATTGCTGACTGTGGCGCACGTCAACTGGGGCTACGAGGCCCTGATGACGAGATGGCTTACCGAGGCGCAGCTCTGCATACATCAACCGTACATGGAGGACTTCGACCTGCAGGCCTCATATGGCAACGGCATCGCGAACGTGACCTTTGACGCGGTGGCGCAGTACAACTTCCACGC
>CAZTFD010000217.1:0-2675 GCA_964612225.1 uncultured Thermoplasmata archaeon
CGAGCGAGGGGCTCGTCTGGATGTCGATCCTCGGAATCGTCTTGATCATGCTGGCGACCTACTACTTCAACGAGTACTTCGACTACGAAGGCGACCTCATCAACAAGACTTTCATCAAGTTCTCAGGGGGCAGCAGAGCGCTTCCGGACAATATGGTCCCCAGGACTCTGGCAAGAGTGGCAGGCTACGGTGCGGTGGTGCTGCTCCCGGGGATTGCGGCCATCTACGCACTGTTCTACTTCGAGGACTATCCTTTGCTGCTCCCACTCGCTATATTCGGAGCATTCTGCGGAATATTCTACTCGCATCCTCCGTTCCAATGGTCGTACAAGGGCATAGGAGAGATCATGATCGGTGGGTGCTACGGCGTCTTGGCGCTGGTCAGCGGGCACTACATCGTCTCCGGAGTCCTTGACCTCGACATGATTCTCGTAGCTCTGCCCGCATCGATGACAATATTCGGTGTAATCGTGGCGAACGAGTTCCCAGACTACGAGGCCGACCGAGCTGTGAAGAAGCTGAACCTCGTCGTGAGACTGGGCGTTCCAAGGGCCTCCAAGATGTTCGCAGTCGTCATGTTCCTGGTCTACCCCGTGATGGTTTCATCGATTATCGTCGGAGTCGACTGGACAATAGCATTGTTCGGCTTGCCAGTACTGCTCCTTTCAATGCTCTCAGCGATCACTGCGCTCAAGGGCGGCTACGGCGAGAGGGCACAACAGATGAAGATATCAGGGGCGACCCTGCTCGCAAACCTCCTATCATCCTTGATGTTCATACCTGCAGCAATCCAATGGTGAACCAAAGTGAACCAACGAACGGTCAGACCGTTCTATGACCCGCCTTCTCTGTTGACGAAGCAGTTCCGAAGTGCATTGCTGATCAGGAAATTGACAGGCTGGACCAAGCTACCTTGGTGGGCGACTCAGGCTGGCAAGATATTCCAAATCGCTGCTGGATGCCAAGGAGTCGGCTGCTTCGGATACCCGGTCCATCCTGTCTGGGAAGTCACGGCCAAGTGCAACCTCACATGCGACCATTGCCATGCGCGCGGAAACGAAGCACTGTACGCGGACGAACTCACAACTGAGGAGGGAAAGACAAGGGTGATAGATCAGCTTGCGGAGGTCGGAGATTTCAAGAGTCTGATCTTCTCAGGCGGGGAGCCCTTGGTGCGAGAGGACATATTCGACCTCGTCGCGCACTCGAAGATGCGAGGCTTCTACCCGATCATGGCCACCAACGCGACGCTTATCACGTCCACCGTGGCCGAGAGGCTCAAGAAAGCAGGCCTGCTGGGGATAGCAGCCAGCATCGATTCCATGAACGACAGCACGCACGACGCCTTCAGGAAGCTCCCGGGCGCGCTCAAGCAGGCCAAAGAGGGCATCGCCAATGCAGCCGCCGAGGGCATGTACATACAGATCAACATCACCGCCTCGAAGATCAACAAGAACGAACTCAGAGACATCATCAGTTATGCTGACGACCTTCGGGTTCACGTCATACTTCTGTATCAATTCATCCCGACGGGGAGAGGACTCGAGAGTGCCGACTTAGAGCTGACGACCGAAGAGTTCAGGGAGGAGATCCTTGAGGTGGGCTCGCTGCAGAGAGATCTCCATCCGGTCATAGCCCCGGTCGGCCTTCCAGAGTACTGGGCGCTGTTGAACGTCAAGAACAACTCAGGGAAGACCACGGACGTCCTCCGTGGATGCGTCTGCGGGAACGGCATGTTCTACATCAAACCGAACGGAGATGTGTGGCCCTGCGCCTTCGTGCCAGTGAGTGGCGGAAACCTCAGGCGCATGACCCCTGAGGAGATCTGGGAGGGGTCGGAACCATTCGTAAGCCTGAGGAACAGGGACAACCTCAAGGGCATATGCCACGACTGCTCTCAGCGCGAGGTCTGTGGCGGATGCAGGGCGAGGGCCTTGGCCCATACGGGGGACCTTTTCGCGGAGGACCCTCGATGTCCCCTGACGTCCGAGCAACGCAAGGTCAGCTAGGCTCGTTCGGAGCAGGTTTAATGACCGGGCAGACCTGTCATCCTCCGGTGACGCCTTGAAGTGGGATTTCAGGACATGGTTGGTTCAGAACTACGAAATCAAGCCAGAGGATCTGACGAAAAAGGAACTCGATCTAGCCAAAAAGGAGTACAAGGAAGAGTACCCTCCCGACGGTGAGAGCAACATCGAGCTCAAGACCTTCCCGTTCAAGAAGTACCTCATGAAGAAGCAGAAATCCTGATTCGAGCAGACGGATGGGCAGCCGGTCTGCTCTGACACAGCGTCTCGCTCAGGAGCAATCTTTATACTTTAGGTTAACCTAACTCTCTGTGCATGGTCTCAGAAATCACAGAGCAGTATCTCAAGATCATATACAACCTGACCGAGGATGGCGGGGCTGCGAAAACAAATGACATAGCGGAAGCCCTAGGAATCGCACCTGCCAGCGTCACCGAGATGTTGCACAAACTGGCTGACCAGAGATACATCTCCCATACGCCCTACAAAGGCGTGATACTCCGCTCCAAGGGGAGGAAGATAGCCTGCAAGATCGCTCGGCGGCACAGGCTCCTTGAGAGGTTCCTCGCCGACGTTGTTGGCACGAAGGGGAAGTCCATCCATGAGCAAGCGTGTAAGATGGAACACGCGATCACCGACGAAGCGGAG
>CAZTFD010000218.1:0-2671 GCA_964612225.1 uncultured Thermoplasmata archaeon
TGGAGACCTCATCGTCGCGGGCAGGAACTTCGGCTGCGGGTCAAGCCGCGAACAAGCGCCTCGCGCACTCAAGGCCGCAGGCGTTTCCGTTGTGCTCGCAAAATCCTTCGCGCGAATCTTCTACCGGAGTTCGTTCAACATCGGGCTTCCTTTGATTGAATGCGACACTGACTCGATCAGACAGAATGACCAGATCGTGGTCGATTTGGATAGCGGAACGTTCACGAACACCACGACTGGTGAAACCATGCACATCAACCCGCTTCCGAGGACTATGCAGATCCTGCTTGAGGATGGAGGGTTGGTACCTCACCTGAAGAAACACGGTGATTTCGCGCGGAAATGATACTGGACGGAGATGATATGTTGGCAAACGCGCTGAAGGAGATTCGGATTCCGTACATTCCTGGCGACGGGATAGGGCCTGAGATAATGGCCGCAGCCCGTACTGTCATGGATGCAGCCGTGATTCTCTCTACGGATGGACGGTCATCGATCCTCTGGGAACACCTTGAAGCAGGTGAGGAGGCATTCAAGAACCACGGTGTCTGGCTACCGGATACCACTCTGCGAACGATCAAAGCGAGAGGGGTCGCGTTGAAGGGCCCATTGACCACGCCGGTCGGCGGTGGCATTAGAAGCCTGAACGTCGCGATACGCCAGTCGCTTGACCTCTACTCGTCAATCCGGCCGGTGCGATACTTCAAGGGCGTTCCTAGCCCGATGAGGTGGCCTGACAAGATGAATGTCGTTATCTTCAGGGAGAACACGGAGGATGTGTACAAAGGGATTGAATGGAAGCGCGGCTCCAAAGAGGCCAACGAGATCATCGAAACGCTCCGAGCGAGATTCGGGACTGAGATACCCTTGGACAGCGGCATCGGGATAAAACCGATCTCGGAATTCGCGTCGAAGCGGCTTGTGCGAGCGGCAATCAGATACGCGGCCAGCAAATCACTCAGGAGCGTCACGCTTGTGCATAAAGGGAACATCATGAAGTTCACGGAGGGTGCGTTCAGGGACTGGGGCTATGAGCTAGCCAGAGACGAGTTCCCCGGGACCATCGTGACAGAGGATGACCTCCGCCTGTCCAACCAGTCGCAGTTGTCACGGGGCAAGGTATTGCTCAACGACAGAATCGCGGACAACATGTTCCAGCAAGTCATAACGAGGCCCGAGGACTATTCAGTTCTCGCCACACCGAATCTCAATGGAGACTATCTGGCAGATGCCTGCGCCGCCCAGGTGGGCGGTCTGGGGATCGCCCCTGGGGCAAACGTCGGGGACGGGGTCGCCACATTCGAGGCGGTTCATGGTAGCGCCCCGAAATATGCGGGCAAGAACGTCGCCAACCCGTGCTCGCTGATTCTTTCGGGTGCGATGTTGCTGGAGCACTTGGGCCTGGGGGAGGCGGCCAAGATGACAGTGCGTGGCGTCGAGAGGACGCTGCTTGACGGCATCATGACCAAAGATCTAGCAAGAGCAGGCGAGGGTTTGTCCGTCGTGGGGACTTCGCAGTTCGGCGATGCGGTTCTGCATCGCATGAAGTGAGTCAGTACTCGTCGGCAGCCAGTCTCTTTCTAAGTTGCTTTCGGTTTTTCGAGTCGACGTTCCTCTCGACTGCGAAACTTATGATTGTTGCCAGAATCGTTGTCCCTATGATCACGATCAATGAGATATTCAGTATGAATGATTCGAACCCAGGGTCCTGATCCCACATGGCTGTCCCAACGAGAATGGCAGCTGGCGCAGTCGCGGGTACTGCCGTGGCGAGCCCCCTCGGCATCATGGACCAGATTGCATCCGCGTCCTCCTTGTCCAGGTCTCCCAGGCTCATGGCGAGTCGGGAGGTCAGTCTTCGGACGACCAGGATCACGACGATTATGCCCACGCCGACTGCGAGCTGCAGAGGAGTGAACGAGTCGAACCTGATAAGGACCCCGAGGTACACGAAGAAGAATGTCCTGACGAAGAACGCGATCTCGGAATGGAAGTCCTGGATGTGGTTGTCCGTCGAAAGGCGCAGGGTGAGAGAGGTCAACCATCTCTTGACGACGCGCCTGTTCCCAATCGCGAGACCGAAAGCCAACGCTGCCACAGCTCCGGAGCTCCCAATCGGGGCCATCTCGACGAAGCCAGCCACCAAGAATAGGGCCCCAACTGTCAGCATGTACGAGAGGGGTTGCTGCTGCAGCCTCTGAAGCACAAACAGCCAGGTGATTCCGCTCACGAATCCGATGCCTGCTCCAACAAGGAAATTGACCGCGATTTCCCGTCCGAGAGACATCAAGCTCAGGCTGCCTGTGGCAATCAGCGACATTAGAGTTATGGCAATCGTGATTGTGAGAACGTCGGTCACCATGCTCTCCATGACCAACATGGACTTGGTTTTCGAGTTGATCCTCATCCGATTGGCGACTGGGATGACCACGGCCTCGCTCGTGCCTCCGATTATCGTTGCGAAGACCACAGCCAGGACGATATCGATGTCGAGCACCAGGACCATTATGAGGGTGCAGGCGAGGATCTCGACGAAGAGCGTCAGTAGCATGATGAGTGTCCCGAGCTTCATACTCTCCGCGAGAGCCCGGATGTCGAGATAGAGTCCGCCCTCGAAGAGGATGAGCACGAGCGCGGCGGAAAGCAGGAAATCCCTGTATTGGCTTATGCC
>CAZTFD010000219.1:0-2669 GCA_964612225.1 uncultured Thermoplasmata archaeon
AATCAAAGAGCAGTGCTCCATAGAGATGAGGGATGAGGAACTGCTCGCAGTGATCAGGGGATTGTTGGACTAACTCATCTGGAATTGCGCTCCAGCTTGGACCCATGCCCAAGTCAGCGCGACGCCCTCTTCGATGCTGACCCTTGCACTCCAGCCTAAATCGTCCCGGGCCCTCGACGCGTCCAGCGCGATGACCTTAACCGCATCCGAAGGCCTCTCCATAATGCGCATGACGCTCGACTTTGTGCCGGTAACGGATACTACGATCCTCAGAAGATCGTTCAGGGAGGTCGCCTTTCCAGAGCCTATGTTGTAAATCCCCTTCGCCTTCTCGCTCTCAAGAGCCATTACAGCTGCGCTCACCGCATCTGAGACATAGAAGAAATCGCGAGCATTCTCGCCTTTTCCATAGACCATGATGGGCTTGCTATCCCTAGCCGCCTCGAGCCACGCGGTGACCACCCCCGTTCCCTTCGCCGGATACTGGTTGGGTCCGAAGGGGTTGCCGTACCTCAGGATGATGGGGGCCGTGCGCGTCCCATCTGTCAGCTCCTCCAGCTCGTTCTCGATGGCCAGTTTCGTCCTGGTGTATGGGATATTCGGGCGTGTCTTCTCGGTCTCTTTGACGGGCTCATCGCCCGTGTCTCCGTAGACAGTCCCGCCG
The DNA here is from genome assembly GCA_964612225.1 of uncultured Thermoplasmata archaeon. Taxonomy (GTDB): domain Archaea; phylum Thermoplasmatota; class Thermoplasmata; order UBA10834; family UBA10834; genus COMBO-56-21. The sequence continues at coordinate 665 of CAZTFD010000219.1, forward strand.
GAGGATGAGAACAGGATCCTCTTCACTCCAGCATCGATGGCCTTCTGGAAGACGATGCTGCTTGCAGTGAGATTCGCCTCGTCTTTGTGGGGTTCGAGCATGGAGCTCTTCGGGCTCGTCGTGCTCGCGAAGTGTACTAGCCAGTCAACGCCATTGAAAGGGATCTCGTCGAGGGTGTCTGGTTTCAGAAAGTCCCCATGGATGACCTTGATTCCGTGTTGCTCGAGGGTTCGCGACCTGTCGCTCTTCGGGCTGAACGCGATGATCTCGACCCCACGCTTCATGAACTCGGAGATGAGGTTGGACCCCAGGAATCCGGTCGCACCCAGTATGACGGCTCTCATCTTCGCCTCCTCCTGGTCTTCGCATCTTTCTCCGCCAGCTTGAGGTCTGATTCCACCATGATTCTCACTAGTTTCTTGAATCTGGTCTTCGGGGTCCAGCCGAGTTTGTTCTTCGCCTTAGTGGCATTCCCTCTCAGATGGCTGTAGTCCGCGGACCTCACGAACTCCTCGTTCACCTTCACGATCTTCTCCGAATAGTCGACATCCGCCACACGGCAGGCCTCTTCCAGGAAGTCATTGACTGAGTGGAGTTCTCCAGTGGCGATTATGTAGTCATCCGGTTTCTTCTGCTGCAGGATCCTCCATGCCGCGTCCACATATTCAGGTGCGTAGCCCCAATCGCGCTTAGCCTCGACGTTTCCGAGTTCAATCTTCTTCTGAAGACCATGGGCGATCCTCGCGACTCCGAGCGATATCTTCCTGGTCACGAAGTGAGGTGGTCTGCGTGGGGATTCGTGATTGTAGAATATGGCGCATGAGACAAAGGCGCCAAGATTGTCCCGATAATAGGCAGATGCAGTCGTGGCGAATGCCTTAGCGACACCGTAGGGCGTGACCGGGGAGTACGCAGTGCGTTCGGTCTGAGGAGAGGACTTTGTCCCCGCGAAGATCTCGCTCGATGAAGCCTGGAATATCTTAGCATGAGGCACTAGCTCGACCGCTGCGGCCATCACTCTGACGGCGCCAAGGGCACCGATCTCCGTCGTGATTGCCGGGTCCTTCACGGACGACGGCACGAATGTGGGCGCCGCGAGGTTGTAGATCTCGTCCGGCTCCGATTCCTTGATGGCGCATCTAATTGATTTCGCATCCGCAAGGTCTCCGGTGATGAGGCTCACTCTGTCCCTTGTCAGCAGTCTCTTCACACCGTCTGTGTCGCACTCGAGCACGAGGCCGTGCACCTCGTACCTCTTGGCTAGAAGGAGCTCCGACAGATAGGACCCATCCTGGCCCGTGATGCCAGTGATGAATGCTGTCTTGACCATCAGTACCGATTGGGCAACTGTTCGCGGACTGATAAACTCTCGTGCCGACGCTGGCTATGATGACGCCGTGGTTCGACATCTATTTATGAGGGTCTAGGCGATACCAACGGGACCATGAAGAAGGCATTGGTAACGGGGATAACTGGCCAGGACGGCTCTTACTTGGCAGAGCTTCTGCTGTCGAAGGGCTACGAAGTGCATGGGCTGAGGCGGCAGACAAGCACGTTCAATACATGGCGGATAGACCACATCTACAAGGACCTGCACGATGCGGACACTCGCTTCTTCCTACACTATGGCGACCTCACGCATTCTGAGGAGATATCCACCATAATCTACAACATCAGACCGGACGAGGTCTATCATTTGGGCGCTCAGAGCCAGGTAAGGATCAGCTTCGACAATCCCACATACACAGGGGACGTCACGGGTCTCGGGACCACGCGTCTACTCGAGGCCATCCGCAGGAGCGGCTTCCCGATCAAGTTCTACCAGGCGTCGAGCTCCGAGATGTTCGGGGATGTCAAGCCGCCCCTGAACGAGAAGTCCCTCTTCAGTCCCAGGAGCCCATATGCGTGCGCCAAGGTGTACGCGTACAACATGGTCAGGAACTACAGGGACGGATACGGCATCTTCGGGGCCAACGGCATCCTGTTCAACCACGAGAGCCCGAGG
>CAZTFD010000220.1:0-1429 GCA_964612225.1 uncultured Thermoplasmata archaeon
GCATTGAATGAGCATGTGGAGTTGTCCACGGTTCCCGCAGTTGCGTTGAATATGATCGCTCCGGACATGGTCGCGTCGTGCAAGTAACAACCCGTGATCCGGAAATGCACAGTCGTGTTGCCGATCGCAATCGCGCTTCCCCCTCCCGTGGCATCGATATCGTATCCTTGGATGATGTACGGGCTCGAGGCGCTTCCATCCCCTGTCCATCCATCCGACGAAGCCTTCGCTGCGAAATCCGCGTCGCTTACGATGTCGACCCTTGGATGAGAGACGTAAGTCTTCGTTGAGACTGGTAGAGTCCCTTGCGCCTCGTCGAAGGAACTCGTTGCGAGGATCACTCCGAATGATGATACGAGCATCAGTATGCCAACCAGGAGCGCGAGGTTTACACCCTTCTCGTGCCTGCTTCGTTGGCGATATTGAGTGATCAGTTCTTTTATTCCTGAACCGCCGAACATCATCTTTGGATTGAGCTTCTCCTTGACGCATCCGCTAGACAATTCATGGTCGAGAATCCCCAACCTACGATCAGTCAAGCCGCTTCCTCCTTGCCCAAGGCATATTCAGGCTGATTGACTTACCCACAGAGCACTATAAAAGTATTCTCGAACACTTGAACACGATGCAAGAGAAGACGGTCAAAGGTTGATGTAATGGGGCAGCCCCTTCAAGGAAGCAATCATTCCTTGATTGGTGATGATAATGAGGACGAGGACGATACGCCAGAGAGTCGATTTCTCCGCAGATCCACACGATCTGTACGAGGCCCTTATGGACTCCAAGAAGCACTCGGAGTTCACTAGAAGCAAGTGCGTCATAAGCCGAAAAGTCGGAGGCAAGGTTAGCGCCTATGACGGCTACATCACGGGCGAGAACATCGAGCTCGAACTCGACAAGAAGATCGTTCAAACGTGGAGGGCGGAGGAGGATTGCTGGCCTGCGGACCACTACTCGAGAGTGATATTTGTGCTCAAGCCGACCAAAAGCGGCACGAGGCTAACATTCACGCATTCCGGCGTGCCTGTCGATTGCGGGGACAGGTTCGACACGGGTTGGCAAGAGCAATACTGGACTCCGATGCAGGAAATGTTTTCGAAGATGAGCCTGATCTGAACCCGCACTACCTCAGGGATAATCCCTCCGGTTCGAATCTCACCGAGCGAAAGGCTCCTACGGCATCTGTTGAATCGACATGCCCATTCTGCGTATCGATAATGATAGGCTGATAGCCGGCCCGTCCCGCTCTATATAGCCGCGAGGAAGACTCGGGCTCCATGGGGGCATTGATCTCTGCAGACCATGGTTTCATTGCGGACTCCCACCGGTCCGTGTTCGAGAAGAGGCGTAAGCCCAGTTGGCGCGGGCTCGTCGTCATTGCGAGCATCCTCCTCTCAGTTGTCTTGGCCGCTCTGACCATTTCACAGAA
>CAZTFD010000220.1:1439-1961 GCA_964612225.1 uncultured Thermoplasmata archaeon
GCATTTGTCATAGCTGGGCTTTTCGTACAAAGGGACCTTACCATCGGATCGGTGGACACCAAAGACACCAAGAGCGTTCCTGCGAACAACAGCTACGAGTTCAGAGTGTACGCCCTCAACCAGACCTCCTCCAGGACGACTGAGAACGGCACATGCTTCTGCTTCGACATCGGGGACCTGCCGTTCGATCTCTGCAGCCTTCAGTTCGGGGATTTCAGGACGGATACGAACTACTCGCTCAAGTACTTCGGCGGTTCCGGCATCCTCGTCAGCGCTTGCGGGGAGAACGCGACATTGGTCATCAGAGAGTGCACTGGGAGGCTCATCAGCGAGGTGCGTTACCACGGGCAGGGCTTGATCGTGCTCTCTGGTGAAACGAAGTACTGCTCCTATCCCTCAGGGGCTTCCTGGAACGGAACCGATGCAATAGTCCAGGATTGGAGGGGCGGGACCTGGGCACCGGACGACGGTATCCTGATCGAGCATCCAGAGAATGTCTCTCTGAGTGATGCCAAGTTCTAT
>CAZTFD010000220.1:1997-2663 GCA_964612225.1 uncultured Thermoplasmata archaeon
GCTGCTACCAGAATACGGGATCGTTCCAGTGATCGCTCTGACGCTCCTTCTGGTGGCGTTCTTGAGGAATCGCAAGGTTGGTCCGTGAGCTTACGATTTCTATGAGATGAGTACGCGCCAGGAGTCCCCGTTCATTCATCTCTGGATGCATCACTCTCCAAGAAGCTGTTATATATGGATGGCGCATCTTTCGGCAACGTTCTCAGCAAGACCACAGAACGGGGGTCTAGGTACAGATGAAGGGCTTGGTGCTTTCCGGAGGGTACGGCACTCGCCTGCGTCCTTTGACGCACACGGGTCCGAAGCAGCTGATACCGATCGCGAACAAGCCGAACATACAGTACTGCATAGAGGACCTCAGGGACGCAGGGATAACGGACATAGGGATCATCCTTGGGAACGTCATGCCGGAAAAGGTCCAGGAGTTCCTAGGAGACGGGTCCAAGTTCGGGGTGAGGTTCACTTACATCGTCCAAGGGGAGCCCAAGGGGATAGCGCATGCGGTCTGGTGCGCGAAGGATTTCATGGGCAAGGACCCGTTCGTCATGTACCTGGGCGACAACCTGCTGAAGAACGGCATCCGGGCCATCCCGAAGATGATGGTCGACGAGAAGGCCGACTGCGTCATATCGCTCATGCCCGTGGCCGAGCCGCAGAGGTACGGCA
>CAZTFD010000221.1:0-2618 GCA_964612225.1 uncultured Thermoplasmata archaeon
ATTGGCGTGAAGAGAAGCACGACGGTGTCGTTGAGGACGAGTGCGGACAGCGCGCCAGTCACCGCCATCGTGAGCACAAGGAACGTGAACTGGTTCTTCGAGTACTTGATCATCCTTAGTGAGACCCACTCGAAGAAGCCGCAGAGCTCCAGGCCCGCTACGAGGATCATCATCCCCACGAGCAGTATCAATATGTCCATGTTGATCGCGCTGATGGCCACATCGGGTTTGACCACGCCGAACACAATCATAAGGGCCGCACCGATCAGCGCGGCCGCCGGCCTGTCCACCTTGACCTTTGGGAACCGGCGGATCGAGATGAGCGCATAGGTGACCAAGAAGATCGCAAGCGCAATCCAAAGGATTTCCATCGGAGACCAGGGAGATATATGGGCACATATGAATGTGAGCATCCACTCATCCCAAAGGATTAAGAAATGGGTGGCCGTTCAAGCGAACGATGATTCAGCGGCCAAGGGGTACCAGGGATTTCGGCCCGACGGAGATGGCCAAGCGCAGAAAGGCGGAGATGTCCATGCGCGACGCGTGCGCTCGGTTCGGATTCGGCGAGGTCGTGACACCCACGTTCGAGCACTCGGAGCTGTTCACGCTGCGGTCTGGCCAGGGCATCATCGACGAGATGTACGTCTTCAAGGACAAGGGTGACAGGGAGATGGCTCTTAGGCCCGAGATCACAGCATCGGTTGTTCGGTTCTACGTCAACGAGCTCTCGACCCTCCCCAAACCGTTGAAGCTCTACTATGTCGGCAACTGCTTCAGGTACGAGAACCCCCAGAGCGGCAGATTCAGGGAGTTCTTCCAACTAGGTGCCGAGCTCATAGGCACCAAGAGCCCCGAGACGGATGCCGAGGTCATCGCGCTCGCGATCAACTGCATTAGAGCCACTGGCCTGGAGGAGTTCATCGTCCGCATAGGCCACATCGGCATCCTGAAGTCCATGGTCCACAGCGAGATCAAGGACCCGAAGGTGGCGTCCGATGTCCTGCGCATGATAGACAAGGAGGACTTCGATGCCATGGGCGACATGTTCGATGCGAAGGCACTGCCAAGGCAGCTGTTCGACAGGATAGTGTCTCTCGCGGAGGTCGAAGGCGAAATGGAGCTGCTGAACAACCTCGAAACCTCCGAGGCGACGGAATACCTGAAGGAGATCTTCTCGGTGCTGAAGCTCTACGGGATCGAGGATTGCCAGGTGGACCTTGGTATCGTCCGCGGTCTCGATTATTATACTGGAATGGTCTTCGAGATCGATGCGCCCAGACTGGGAGCTGAGAAGCAGATACTCGGCGGCGGGTCATACACGCTGTCCGAGCTCTTCGGCGGCGAATCGGTCTTCAGTACCGGCTTCGCCATCGGGATCGACAGGGTCTTGATCGCGCTCGAAGCCGAGAGGCCGATCGAGCTGGCGCCTCCGCTGGATGCGTACGTCATCCCCGCCAAGGACGACATGAGGAAGTACGCGTTCGGGATCGTCTCGAGACTGAGGTTGCAGGGCCTGAAAGCGGACGTCGACCTCATGCGGAGGACCATGAGCAAGAACCTGAAGTACGCTTCCGCAGTCGGCTCGAGGTTCGCGGTGATCGTTGGCAAGGAAGAGATGGCGAAGCGGTCCGTGATGCTCAGGGACATGAAGACGGGTGAGCAGAGAGTGGTTCTTGCTGACGAGGTCGGTTCTGAGATCGCGAAGTCGCTCTGAAGTCCTTGGTTCGGCAGTTCGCTAGAGTGGCAGATGATTCAGATCTCGGGTTTTCTTGGCTCAGTAGTCACCCATTCGTCCGCCTCTCGGAGCACCACGGATTTGTTGCTTCCAGGCAAGATGAAGTGCATCAGCTCCCCAGTCAGTCGCTCGTCTACCGGGTCCTTGAACTCCCTCATCTTGTCAAGGTCAGCGAACTTCTCATACTCGTAGATCATGGCCAGGTCATGATCTCCCAAGCCCATGGCCGCGCCATACATCCCCTTGAACTTCCAGCCCTCAGGGACATGCTTCTCAAGAAGTGGTTTGTTCTTCGTGTACCAATTCTTCAGCTCCGTGTCCCTGCCCTCCTTCACATTCGCATACCATATTTGCAGCATTCTTTTCCTCCTTTTTCCAGCGCACGAGGAGGTCACATGAGACGTGGATGAACCGCGCCACTTCCTCCTCGTCACGTACTATGCCCTTCGGCTCCTATTTGAAATCTCCGCGCCGCACCAGCAAAAAGAATCGACGCTCACCGAAGTCACGGGAAACCAGGTTGCTCTAGTTCGGGATTTTGTGAAAATGATAAGTTGTCCATCCGGAGGATCGCCCCGGATGGGTTGGAGTTTGAACTCGCCTACGGATAGAAACCTCTGAGCTTCGTAGCGTCCGCGACCCTCTTCACCGCGACGAGGTAGGCTGCGTCCCTCATGTTGCACTTGTGCTTCTCGTGCATGTCCCACACTTCGTGGAACGCCGCTGTGATCTTCTTGTCGAGGCGCTCGTTGACTTCCTGCTCGGTCCAGTAGTAGTTGTAGTTGTTCTGGACCCACTCGAAGTAGCTCACCGTGACACCGCCTGCGTTCGCAAGGATGTCGGGCAGAACGAGCACGCCGTTCTTCCACATGACGGCGTC
>CAZTFD010000222.1:0-2590 GCA_964612225.1 uncultured Thermoplasmata archaeon
GGCTTATTAGCGTTTCCGTGGAGTAAGCGCAGGCTAGAACAGCATCCGCCCCACAAGCTCCTTGCAGAGCTTCGCCGCAAGCATGGCAGTGACTCCGTTAAGGTCGCGCGTCGGGTTCAGCTCCACGATATCCGCCCCAATGACTGGCTGTGGCAGACTCTGGATGATGTGCAGCACGTCGCGAGTCGTGAGTCCTCCCGGCTCGTGGTGAGAAACCCCGGGTGCGAACGCGGGGTCCAGCGCGTCGAGGTCTAGGGAGACATAGATCGGTCCATCTAGTCTGGGCAGCTTGTCTAGCGACAGGTCCTTCATCTCAACCGCCGTGATACCGAACCGTTCAGCCTGCTGACGCTGGTGAGGGTTCATAGTCCTTATGCCCACCTGTACGAGACGCACCCCCATCCCTTCTTCCATGATGCGCGCGAAGGGGCACGCATGCGAATGGCGGTTCCCATCATACACATCATACGTATCAGGATGCGCGTCAAACTGGAGGACAGTCAGCCCTTCGAAGGACCTTGCATATGCCCTCAAGATTGGATAAGTGATTGAATGGTCTCCTCCTAGGGCAAGGACACGTACGCCCGATGTTAGCAGTTGTGAGACAGTCGCTTCTATCTTCGCGAATGCCTGGTCGCCTGTCGCCAGTGACAAGTCGCCGAGATCGGTCCAACTGGCCGTGGCTCCGAGGTCCACGCCGAACTCGGTCATCATGTTGGCCGAACCCGAATGCAGGGCCTCCCGTATGTGCTTCGGGGCGAGCGCCGCGCCTCTCAGGAAGGACGAATTCTCATCCAATGGCACGCCCAGCACAGCAACGGTCCCTCTCGGGAGCGCGTTTACCTTCTCCTCAAAAGATGCCATGTGCAGACGCTCAGTCACTAGTACTTGTAGGTCCTGGCCTCGCCTTCCTCAAGCTCCACGCCCAGACCGAGCGCTACCCTGTTAGAGAAATTGAAATAGCTCGCGATCAGGTTGGCCCTCAGTATCTCCTCGTCGGTCAGGCCAGCATCCCTCAGGTCGTCGATGTCGTCCTTCGTTATGTCCTTCGGGTTCAGTGTGAGCTTGGCTGCATATGCGAGGAGGCCTTTGCTTCTGAGGCTCTCGTGCTTTGATGTGAACTCCTTGAGCAGGTTGTAGAGCGCCTGAGGGTCTTTCTCCACCGTCTCGAGAGCCTCCGAGTGATGGATGGCCCCATAGGCTGACCTGTTCGCCGCAGAGACCACTACAGCGATCATCTCCCGCTCCTCTCTGGATAGAGGACCGGGATCGATCATGAGGTGAACATACAGGTCAAGGTGATCTTCGAGAACATCTGGGTCCATGCCCTGGGCGCGGAATATGTTAGCGAGGTGCCCTCGCTCCTTCATTATCCTGTTGTAGACCTTCTTGGTCTTGCCGCTTGCAGTCTCCTTGTCTGGGGCCTTGATCCACACCATCTCCATCACCTCAGGATGGTCTTCCGACGGGAGCTAGTCTGAGAGTGTCTAATAAATCTTCTTGTCGTGCCGCCCCGACTACTTCAGCTTCCTCAGGACGTCGAGCGCCTCGTCGATGTTGGGTTGGGTGCCTGGCTCGTACTCCCTTTTGTACACGACCTTTCCTTTCTTGTCAATGATGAATATGTTCCTCTTCGCGAACCCCTTGTCCTCGTAGAGAGCTCCGTAGAGGGGAACGACCTGCTTCTTGAAATCTCCAAGTATCGGGAACTTCACGCCGAGTTCCTTCGCGAATGCCTTCTCAGACCAAGTGCTGTCTACGCTCGAAGCCAGTATCTGCGTGTCGAGCTTCAGGACAACATCCTCCTTCTCCTTCAGCTCCCCGAGCTCGTTCGTGCACACGGGGCTGAACGCGAACGGGAAGAACGCCAAGAGGACGTTCTTCTTGCCTTTGTACTGGCTCAGTCTCACCTTCTTGCCGTTCTGGTCCTCAAGTTCGAAATCAGGGGCGATGTCTCCGACATTGATTTGTGGCATCTCTGCGACCTCCACCTTGTGTGACGTTTCGAATGTCAAGTCCGTATATCTCCTTAGTCCCTTATCCTCTCGGATTGACCGTTCTCGGAAGGCCATCAAATTGGAGTACTGGCCTTTGCGTTCTCAAATCTGATAACGGTTCCGAGCAGATTAATACCCCGAAATGCAAAACATACAATGATGACTGAGAAGGGGAAAGCCCTCTGGATATTGGCTCTAATGTCGCCGATTATTGCGGAGATGTTGTCGGGGTCCTCCCCACCACGCGAGTTCTTCAACCCGCTCTCGTTCGCGCTTCTCCTGGGTCTGTACGGCGCAGGCGTCGTAGTGGTCCGTGAGCTCACGGTGATCTGGAACAAGAGTTGGGCCAGCGTGATCGTCATGGGCGCTGCCTACGGCATACTCGAAGAAGGGGTCGCGGTCAAGAGCTTCTTCGACCCCAACTGGATGGACTTGGGAGGATTGGGCGAATACGGCCGATATCTGGGCACCAACTGGGTGTGGTCGGTCTGGCTCACGATCTTCCACTCGGCCGTCAGCATCGCTCTGCCCATCTTCCTGATCGCCCTCCTGTACCCCCACCTGAAGGGACAGAGATTCCTAACGAGAAAGCG
>CAZTFD010000223.1:0-2587 GCA_964612225.1 uncultured Thermoplasmata archaeon
AGGCCGTGATCTGCCTGCCGTTCTTGATGAGCTGGATCTTGACGCACTTCCTGATGGCCGAGTTGGGCTGCTTTGCCTCGATGCCCACCTTCTCGAGCACGACGCCTTTGGCCTGCGCAGAGCCTTCCAGGGGGTCGGATTTCTCCTTCAGATGGAGCGTCCGGCGCTTGTAATACCTGTCGCTCCACTTGTGCCTCTGTCTGTCAAGGCTCAGCTTCCTGGCAGTGTTAAGTCCTCTCGGCAATAGTTCACCTTTTTCAGCGAAGTATGCCCTACAAACAGGTCGACCTATTAAAACTTACGCTTGTACTGTGGGGCATGCCAGAGGGTCGTTTGCGAGTGCATTAGAGCTTGGCACCACAGTGCTTGCAGAACATGCTGTCCTGGTCCAAGACCGACCTGCAATTGGGGCATGTCCTTGCAGTCGGTGTCGGCGTTGGTAGAGCAGCCGCCTGAGGGGCCTGTCCTTGAGCCCAGACGGGCCCGGGGGCCGAACCAGATGGTGGTTGTGGGTTCTTCGGGAAGTTGTAGATATAATTCCAGAAGTCGGTCATGAGCCTCTGCGCATCGTTCTCGTACTCGATGTATGATACGGCGCCCACAGCGACAGTGACGGGGAGCACAAGCAAAGCGCCGACCACTCCCACTACCGCGCCCTCATCAGTGAGCTCCGCAGAGAATGTGACGTCGACTCCGGTGTTGGGTCCGTCGTCGACAGCCCAGACATCCACGGATTGTCTCAGACCCAACCGCGAATAGAACTGACCTCCGCGAAGACTATAGGGAGAGGTGTATGTGACTCCGAACTGCCTGTATCGCCAGAACCAGCCAGCAGCTTGCATCACCTGTTCCTTGGTGACTCCCGGGAAGCTGCGCCTTTCGTGCTTCGTGAACAGGTTCTTGATCATGATTCATGTCCTCCTGATGATAGCCGCTTGGATGGTATCGAGGTCATCCATAATCCCTTTTCCCACGTTGAAATCACGATCGGCCGTAAGACTCCCCGCGGACCATCGCCGCCGCGATCAGGTGCGCCATCCTGATTGGTTCTGGCACCGCGCCTCGGACGATGGACATCGCCACGAACCGCTCCAGCTCCCCCCAATCCGCGCCAAGCCCCGAAACGTAGATCGGCTTGTGCTCCGTTCGGACTGTCCTTAGCTTCAGCCTGGTGACGAGCTCGAACCTCCTCTCCCAATCCTTGAAATGACTTCTGAGAGCCTCTCTCATCTTGTCGAGGTCGGGCTCATCCCTGGTGACCGTTATCACGGGGATGCCGAGCGATTTGTTGAGTGATTCGATGTCAACCACATTGAAGCCCGCCACAGCGATCCCGTCGATCATGATGGCCCTGATCTGGTCCCGGTACCTCGAATCAGAGATCATGCTGACGAGCTGTTCGGTCGAGTCGGAGCCGTCCACCTGCACCTCCGTCTTCATGACACCTTCAAGGTAGTTGGGTACACGCACCAGAGCTCCAACGACGAGAGCCTTCTCGTCCTTGAACCCGAACGGGGAATCGTCGATTCCGAGGAGACGAATCTGGGTCTTCATTGCTCCATCACGCCAGAGGCAGCGAGCCCGTGATGCGGTCGATCTCATTCTCTGGAGCCGGGCCAATCCCTAAGCAAGTCGTCGTGTTCGGGGGGAGTTCAGTTAGGCCAGCATCCGTGATGAGCACATGCGGCAGGCCCGCTCGGGCTGCCTTGTCGTTGAGCGCCCTGAGCTCCACGAGGTCTGCAGCTCGAAGGACGACCTTTCGCTGACCTTCCTTGTACCATTCCGAGAACCACTTCGTCTTCTTCGCCTTGGCCTCAAGGGTGCAGGTGACGGCAGCGTGCGCGACCTGGGCAGCCAGCTTGCCGACCTTCATGTTGAGGTCGTCCCTGACCACAACGACGAGCTTGTACTCCATGTAGCCCTTCATGATCGCCATCCTTTCCTCCTAGGACCCGAGCTTCTTCAGCTCGCCATTTATCTCCTCGATCCTCGACCTAACCTGGTCCATTCTCTTGCTGTAGTAGAGCTTCCTCTGAGGATTTGAAACAGACGACCTGTCCGTGTACAGCCTGAGATCCCCCAACATCTGTTCCCTCTCGATGATCAGCCTTTCGATCCTTCGGTGCTTGGAGAAGTCGGTCCCCTTTGCCTTGGGGAGTCCGGCGGAGCGCGGGGATCTGAAGAGAGTCGGGTGTATCATGCCCGCCATTGGATAGGCTCCTCTGTACCAACCAGCTAGAACGAAGATCGCAGTGATTGTGAGAAGAACTGTCCAGACAGGTCCCGAAGAGACGTACGGATGCTCCTCTGTGCTCACCGAGTTCAGCAGGAAGCCTACGAGTATGGCCATGACGACGCTTAGCCCCATGCCAACCGCGGACCTGTAGACGAAGTCGTATTCCGGGTCGAGCTCGCCTTTCCTTGGGAACAGCATGTTGACCAGCGCGTAGCCCGGGACGAAGAAGACTATCGCAATCCCGGCGACTACCTGAAGTATGCTGCTCATCGTGCTCGGGCCACAAGCAGAATCTGGAGCGTATTTAAGCGTTTGCTGGCTCTGCCGTTGGTGAAACAATAATTATAGAGC
>CAZTFD010000224.1:0-2556 GCA_964612225.1 uncultured Thermoplasmata archaeon
TCCCTCATCGGTGCCCCGAACACGATGTCCTTCTTGGTCTCCTTGGCCAAACGCAACACGCCCTTGATCGAGGGGCCCACTATCGTCTCCGCCTGAGCGAACAAATCATCCCGAGGCAAGTATCCTGTGAGGTTCAGCTCGGGGAATATGACTATCTTGCCCTTGGTCTTGCGGACGATCTCCTTCATCCTCCTCAGGTTGCCTTCCTTGTCGTGGAGCCGACAAGTGACCTGAGCGAGCGTGACCCACAATCCGCTCATCTCTCATTGGTAGGCCCTGCGGCTAGATTAGAGTTGCCCCCGAACAGAGAAGTACCACTCACCATAAGCGATATATCCAGATGTAGGCATTCCAGCACGATGATTCTCCCGAAGCTGAAGGACGGGACCGAGCAGGTCATTGAGAAATTCCTGGCCGAGAGACTCAGGAAAGTGGGCGCAAAGGGGTTCGTCCTCGGCGTGAGCGGCGGACTCGACTCAGCAGTGTGCATGCGCCTGTGCGCGCGAGCCGTTGGCAAAGACAGAGTGCTCGCGCTCTTGATGCCCGAAAAGAATTCGCCCAAGGAAGATCTCGAGGATTCGAAGCACCTCTGCAAGCTCGAGGGTGTGAACTTCAAGGTCGTCGACATAACCAACCCAATCGACGCTTACAAGAATGCGCTCAAGAGCAAGATCGACAAGAAGTCCCTAGCGAACATCAAGGCGAGGTGCAGGATGATCGTGCTTTACCACTACGCGAACATCGAGAGGCGGCTGGTAGTGGGAACGAGCAACAAGAGCGAGATGCTGTTCGGATACTTCACCAAGTTCGGGGACGGGGCTGCCGACCTGGAACCCATAGGTGACCTCTACAAAACCGAAGTGCGTGACCTGGCGAGTAAGATTGGGATTCCAGCGTCCGTGATCGAGAAGGCGCCCTCCGCGGGCCTGTGGAAAGGCCAGACGGACGAGGGGGAGATGGGCATCACGTACGAGCGCCTCGACGCAATCCTACTGGGAATCGAGCTTGGGCTTCCCGAGAAGAACATCGCCGAGCGGGCAGAGACCTCCGTTAAGGAGGTTTCGAGGATCGCTCGCACGGTCAGGTCGACCTCCCACAAAAGGAAGTTCCAGCCTGTCGCCAAAATAGGATTTCGCACACCCGGTTTGGACTGGCGCGAAGGCGATGAGGACATCTGATGTTCAGAGATATTTCTTCGAAATCGACATCCTAGCAGCCATCAGAGGATCTACTACTTGGGATATCTTCAGGTTCGCCGCAGCGCTGGCCAGCATATACGCTTCCTCAAAATCGATGCCATTTCTGTTGGATATGAACCGCACAAGATCTGAGGTAGCCAGTTTCGCTGCCCGATCGAGGGTCTTGGCCGCAGCATAGGCTATCCACTCGGTGGGTGTCTCGATCATCGGCCTCTTGAGTTCGATATCGTCGTTCTTGGACAACCTGATGGTCACCTCCGCGGCGACCTCGATGCCTGTCCCACAGACCTCACCGTCGCCCATGGCGGCGTGGACATCGCCGATGGACAACATGGCACCGTCATGGTATGTTGGCAAATAGACCCTGGAACCTTCTCTGGCCTCGATCGTGTCTAGGTTCCCTCCGAAATCACCTGGGTAGAAGACCGGGACCTCTTCTTTCAGAGGTGAAACGCCAATCACGCCGATGTGAGGATTCAGTTCCACCTCGATGTCACGGGAGAAAAGAGCCTTACCGCCCTTGATCGGGATGATTTTCGTCCGAGATCTACGAACGTCCTCGCTGAGTATCCCAAGGTTGGGAGAGCACATCATCACTCCTATCTTCCCGCACTTGATCTTCTCAATCGAGACGCAGAGCGTCTCGCCGGCTGAGAGTCCTTCGACCTCTATGGGTCCGGTAGCAGGGTTCACGTTTCCCATGGCTATGTCCTCGAACAGATCCTTCGAAGTTCTCGCCTTTCCACCGAAGCAGTCTCTCGTTTCGACCAGAACGCGCTCGTCGTTCTCAACAGTGTACGCAGGCATGTTCTTCGGCGAGAACACATAGATGACCTTCTTCGAACTCAGCCGTTTCATTGCAGTCACCTGATGACGCGCCGGATAGCGACGCGATGGCAAGTACTTTGTCAGGCCAAGTTCATTCCCAAACGTTTATGTAAGGCCATCCTTTTGGAGGAATCCTCCAGGCTCCCGTAGTGTAGTCCGGCCAATCATTCGAGCCTCTCGTGGCCGCTGTTCGCGGCAGGCCGGTGAAAGCTCGATACCCGGGTTCAAATCCCGGCGGGAGCACTTTCTCCATTCACAGATTCCCTAGAAGGAAGCAAATGACTGACTCTCGATTGATCAAAGTCATGAGAAAAGTGGCCGCCAGAATGGATAACGTGCAAGTGGATTGGGATCCGCACATGCCCGGATGAATCTAGGAGCTCATCTGGTCAGTAACGAAGAGCATCTGGAACAGAACGTGTCCCTTTTGACATCGGTGTCCCTCAATGAGTTAGAGAAGTGCATGACACACTCAGAATCAGAACAATGCTCGAGGCCTAAGAGGTGCCCGAGCTCGTGAACGGCTTCT
>CAZTFD010000225.1:0-444 GCA_964612225.1 uncultured Thermoplasmata archaeon
CAAAGCCCCTGACTACATCGACTCCTCTTCGTTTCGCAATCCGGATCATCCCGAGAGCAGGATCGACTCCCAAGGCGAGACTGAGACGGCGTGCGAAAGTCCCTGTTCCTACACCGATTTCTACGCCGAATCCCTTGAGATCGAAGGACTCCACGGTTCTGGCTTCGGCCTCGAATATCAATGGGTGCTTCTCGTACCACAAGTCGTACTCCTTTGCCAGGGCCTCAAATACCATGACCGATTCCGTGACTGATGCCTGCATCGACTCCCGCACCGCATCTTCCACAACGCAGCACGTCTATGTAATAATTGGACCGAAGTCCATTCGGCCCCTCGTGAGATAGACTGACTGCCCCAACAACCTTAGAGCATTCACTACCCTGTCATCAGAAAGACTTGAAAAGTGGACCGAGCGAGATTTGAACTCGCGGCCTCCTCCATGCC
>CAZTFD010000225.1:504-2533 GCA_964612225.1 uncultured Thermoplasmata archaeon
AACATTGTTATGAAGTGAGGTTAACTGATTAGTCCGTGTCCTCGAATGCGGGAGAGGTTGTTCAGTGACTGAAAGTAGGACGAGTGCACTTGTGTGGCTTGGAGTTGGGCTTGTGATATCCGCAGTGCTGGTCGGCATTGTGGCAGCGAGCGGCCTCTCGCGATCGGATGGCGACTACGGAATGATGGGCGGTTGGGGCGTGGGCATGGCTTTCATGGCCGTCCCAGCAATCATATTGATTCTGATCGTGTTGATCGCTATTGGCGAATTCGGAGAGAGGCCCGGCTACAATACCTATCCGGTTTATGTCCCGCCGCAGCCAAGCCCCCTCGACATCCTTGACCAGCGCTACGCACGAGGCGATATCAGCAGTGATGAGTACTACGGGATGAAGGCCGAGTTCGGAAAGAGATGAGCCAGCGAGTGCAGGGAGCCGTGTGTGAACCGAGAGGACTGGCTGCTTTTCAATCAAGGGGTTGCGCAAAGGGCGAATCCCGGCGGAAATGAAGAGGATGGGAAAGGGTTTTGTGTCATCTCTCGCATCCTCGGCGATGAGATTTCCGCGCTCGGAAATCTTTGACAGTGGGCCAGTCGGCCTGACCCGTCCTAATCCGGTTGGGCCCACATCGGCCCTTAAGCAACACCTGTTGATTGTCACCGCTGGCGGTAGAGGAAACAGGCCACGAAGTGTCCCTTTTCAACTTCGACCATGCTCGGCTCCTCGGTCCTGCACTCGGGTTTAGAATATAGACATCTCGGATGGAACCTGCATCCTTTCGGTGGATCGATCGGACTGGGCACCTCGCCCTCGATGCCCTTCCTGTCCTTCCTTCTTGTCGGATCGGGGATTGGAATCGACCCGATGAGCGCTTGCGTGTACGGATGGAGCGGCTTGCCCATGAACTCGCGAGTCGGAGCCATCTCCGCGATCTTGCCGAGGTACATGACCGCGATCCTGTCACTCATGTGCTCCACGACCGATAGGTCGTGGGAAATGAACAAATAACTGAGCCCCAGCTTTCCCTGGAGGCGCTTGAGCAGGTTCAGCGCCTGCGCCTGGACTGAGACATCGAGAGCCGATGTGGGCTCGTCGAGGACGATGAAGTCCGGGTCGAGAGCGAGGGCTCTCGCAAGCGCTATCCTCTGCTTCTGGCCTCCGCTGAACTCATGCGGCAACCTGGAGAGATGGTCATGGGAAAGGCCCACCTGCTCGATGAGCTCGTGAATCTTCTCCCTCCTGATGAACTTCGTGTCTCCGATCCCCTTGGGAGGGCCGTGGATCGCAAACCCTTCTCCGATTATCCTTTCCACCGTCATGCGCGGGTCGAGGCTGGAGTACGGGTCCTGGAAGACAATCTGCATCTTCTTCCTGAAACCACGGACCTCGGACTGCGGTATCTTTGTGATATCCTTGCCCTGAAAGATAATCTTCCCGCCCGTCGGCTCGACCAGCCTCAGTATGGTGCGTCCTACCGTGGTCTTTCCACATCCTGACTCACCCACCAGGCCAAGCGTCTCTCCCCTGAACACTGACAGATCCACGCCGTCGACAGCATGAACATGTCCTACCACTCTGGCGAAAACACCCTTCTTGACAGGGAAGAGCTTCTCCAGACCTATGGTCTGAACGATAGGGTGATGGCCGCCAGCAGAGTCTGCGCTAGCGGACATTGAGGCCCTCCTCTCTGGTCCACAGATGACATGATACGAAGTGCCCTGGTGAGATCTCCACCCGGTTCGGCCGATTCTCCCTGCACACATCCGTTGCCTTCTCGCATCGCTCGACGAACGCGCAGCCCGTGAACGGACGCATCAGGTTCGGCACCGTCCCTCTTATCACCGACAATTCGTCCTTTCTCTCGCCCAGTTTGGGAAAGGCCGCGAGCAGTCCCGAAGTGTAAGGATGTTTCGGGTTTGCGAAGAGCTCGAAAGTCTCCGCTTCCTCCACGATCCTCCCCGCGTACATGACGCATATCCTATCGCACACCTCGGCCACGACGCCGAGGTTGTGCGTGATCAACATCATGGA
>CAZTFD010000226.1:0-2465 GCA_964612225.1 uncultured Thermoplasmata archaeon
GGCCGTCCTTCTCTCGGCTGCTCCAAGAGGTGATGTAGACCTGGCTGGCTAGATCCGAAAGCCCCTCAGGAATGTCGTTGAATCCGTAGGTCGGATCCTGTAGCCACCATAGCCTGTAACGGGGCAGTGGGGCAACTTTGTCCGGCGCATACCATTCGTACTGCCATCCGCAAGCGCCGACAGATATGACCTGCGGGTAAGCGCCCGGATAGCCCATGCCCTCGTCTCCCTCGTTCCCCGCCGATGCTACGACGATCACGCCGTTGTCCACTGCATAATCGATGGCCTCTTCCATGACTGATGCAGGGGCTGGTCCTCCGAGGCTCATCGTGACTATCATCGGGCTGTAGCCTGCTAGCTTCAGATTAGTAGCGTATCGTATGCCCGCTGCCACTGCTCGGTCCGTGCCCATGACGAACTTCTGGTCTGTGTAGTTGACCGGGTCTGTCTGCGATTTCCCGATCGTGTAGTCTGCCAGGACCCTGACGGGTATGATCGTCACATCAGGAGCGATCCCTTTCACGAACACTGGTGCCAGCGGGAATCCTGAAAGGGCATCGGCTGGTGCATAGTAATTGTAGCCGAGTATCGTGCTCGTCACATGCGTGCCATGCGTTGAGCCCGTGCTTCCAATCCAGCTTATCTCGTGCACCTCTCCGCTCTCGACGAATGTCTGCGTATCAGCGTTCCAATTGATCTCTTCCTTGAATCCTTTTCCGAGGTCGGCCGCTATGCTGTCAACAGGGAAGTAGTCCTTCCAGTTGGGCGCCAATCCCGTGTCTAGGACCGCAACGTACACGCCCTTTCCGGTATACCCCGTGATATCGCTGTTTATCATGTCGGCGTCCCATGTGTCGCGGGCTTCCAGTGAAATCTTCGGAGCTGCATTTCCTTGGGAGCTCGCCAATGGGATGACCAACACCATTGCGCAGATAGCGACAATTGCTAATCTTCCATACTTTCGTACTTGAGAACTTACGTTCATTGTCCTCCCCCTTTTTGTCTGAGTCAGTCATCCGAATGAGCATATTTAAGAATTGGTGCAGGCGACCCCTAATCGCAGTATGAAAGCAATACATTAGATCCGGTCGGCAAATGAATAGAGAGGAAGGTGGGATGAGTCTACGATAGGAGCCTGAGCATGATTCCGGCGGAGGACACTCCGTCATCTTCGCAAACCAGATCCGAATCCAATTCGTCTAGAGCGCAGACGACTATGAGAAGAGATATATGGACTCGAGGCGATGAAGTGCGATGGGAGGAGTCACGGAGGTGGGCAAGTGCTGAAGACGATCGGAGTGATCGACGCTCTGGGGAGGAGAGGAATGAACAACAGAGCATACTGCCTGCTTCTGACGGAGGAGAGCATCTTTCTGATACGGGAGAGGATTACAAATGGTGTCATCCCAGGGGTCTTCGGCTATACGATGACGCAAGCTCGAGTGCACTTTCATCCTGAGGACGAAGAGTTGACCAAGTTGACTGAGAACAAAGACACTGTAATCATACCGTATGAACGTTTGAAGAGAGTTTGGATAGCGAAGGGTTTTTCAAGCACGACTATGAGAAGGGAATACAAGGTAGCCATAGAATACATGGATTCCTCGATGACACCAAGGAAGTTCCTCGCAGTCATCGTTCCACCCTCGGCTCATAACACTCATGGCAGGGGGGCGAAAACGAACCGTGCCAGAGCGATAAGAGCTGGTGCAATGGAGGCAAAGGAGCTTTTCAAGCGCGCTCTTCCGGACAACGTGGGCATTATTGCCGAGTACGCTCTCTGATGCTCGGTTGATGGCTATCCATCCTTGGCACCCGTTGTGACTCTCCAGGGATTCGAGTATATGTTCATTCTCGACCCTCTGGCGAATCCCACGATTGTTATGCCGAAGTTGCCAGCCAATCTGACCGCTAGGTCTGTGGGGGCAGATTTCGAGACTATGATGGGAGTCCGGCATCTGGCGGCCTTCACCAAGATCTCGGACGAGATCCTGCCGCTGGTCACCATGATTCTGTCGTTGGTTTTGATCCCTCTCAGAACGCACTCTCCCACGACTTTGTCGATCGCACTGTGCCTTCCGATGTCCTCGTTGAATACAAGAATGCCCCTCGTGCTGCAAATCGCCGCGCTGTGGACACCTCCCGTGAGTCTGTAGAGTCGCGACTTCCGATGGAGCTCCTTCATCAACACTGGGAGAGAATCGACCCGTACCTTGAACCTAGACTTGTTCCGTAGTCGTCTTCCATCTTTTGTCGCATCGACGAATGTCAGACCTTTGCCACAGCCCGTCGTGATGAACCGCCTGGAAACGAGATCCGCAGGCGACTTCTTGGCTTTCCTCAATTCCACCCAGACCACTCCGTCCTTCTCATCCGCAGTTATCTTCTTGATATCCTTCTTGCTTTTGATGAGTCCCTCTGCGAACAAAAAGCCGACTGCTAGGCAATCCAGGTCCTTCGGAGAA
>CAZTFD010000227.1:0-2456 GCA_964612225.1 uncultured Thermoplasmata archaeon
GGCCATCAAGGACCAGGCCGATAGGCTTGTCCACTCACTAGCAAACGACGCATACTACGACAAAGAGGCGGAGTTCGCCGAGCTCTTGGCGAAGATATCTCCTGGAGGAGCACTGCAATCAACATTCTTCGGGAACAGCGGAGCGGAGGCAGTCGAGGCTGCCATCAAGTTGTCCAGGTACTACACCAAGGGTTCTGAGCACATCGCGTTCATGGGCGCGTACCATGGGCGCGTGGGCAACGCCTTGGCAATGGCCAGCAGGGTCAAGTACAAGTATGGTCACGGACCGTACGCCCCTGGCATCTACTTCGCGCCTTATCCTTACTGTTACAGATGCTGGTTCAAGCAGGAGTACCCTTCATGCAACATGCTCTGCATCGACTACCTCGAGAAGGGGATCCTCGAGTTCGGCGGTCCCAGCGGCGACCTCGCCTCCATCTTTGTTGAGCCAGTGCAGGGAGAAGGCGGCTACATAGTCCCGCCGAAGGAGTATCTCCCTAGGATGAGGAAGCTGTGTGATGACAGGAAATGCCTCTTGGTAATGGACGAGATTCAATCCGGTCTGGCGAGGACCGGTGAGATCTGGGAATGCAACGCATCCGGCGTCATCCCTGACATACTCCTGACCGGAAAGGCTTCCGGCGGCGGGGTGCCCATTGGCGCCTGCATTGCCAAGAAGGAGATCATGGATACGTGGAGACCTGGTTCGCACTCCTCGACTTTCGGTGGCAATGGGATGAGCATCGCTGCGGGACTTGCTCACGTCCAGGAGATACTTAACGAGAACCTTATGGAGCGCTCGAAGGTCCTCGGGGTGCATGCGATGAAGCGGCTCAACGAGCTCAAGGAAAAGTACGACATCATTGGGGACGTCAGGGGCAAAGGACTGATGATAGGAGTCGAGATTGTCAAGAGCAAGAAGACGAAGGAACCCCTCTACGTTCCACAGATACAGGGCCTGGCGTGGAGGAAGGGTCTGATGATGATCACCGCAGGGATGTTCGGGAACGTGTTCCGGATCGCTCCTCCGATCGTGATCTCGCAGGATCAATTGGACACGGGCATCGACATTTTCGAAGAGGCAATTAAGGAGACCCAGGAGAAGACGATCTAGGCTCCTGGTTGATCTCCGTCGTCTTTCACCGTGTCACTCTGGATCGGGATAGCCTATCAAACAACCTACGTCATTGCAGCCACTTACGCCGGCTAGTGCAAGGTGCATCGAATGCCCCTGAGAAAGACGAAGGTAGAGGATCCAGTTTCAACCCTAGCCAGATGCATCGACCTGACTGATGGTCTCAGAGCCTACAGGCGGAAAGATACAGTCCAGACACTCTCGGCGGGAACGGTTTCCTCTATGCGACGATTCTGGTCATGCTCGCGGTCATATCAATGAACGTCGCCACGTACATGGACTTCAGGATCAGGAAGAAGATCATCGCCTTTGAGGTCCCAGACCATGGACGAGTTCGCGCGTTAGAGAACAGATGAAGGAGTTCGTCCACAAGATGCTCAAGTACCTCGCAGAGGAGGCTAAGAGGGTGGGAAGGGACAGGAACGCCTTCAGAGGCATCACCGCATCGGTCTGTAGACGGTGACTCCTCTGGAAAGGGTAATCTATACGCACAGCCGATACCTCAGTTCGGAGGGATACAGGCACGGAGGGGAGCCCAGGGCGTATGCGTTGGATGAGCGTCAATAACGCCATGACCAAGGATGTCATCTGCGTGAAGGTCAGCGGGAGCGTGAAGGACGCCTGGCTCACCTTGATGGAGGCCGACATCTCTGGCGCTCCTGTACTCGACGACTCGGGAGCGCTGGTCGGCATTCTAAGCATGACTGACATCTTCAGACAGATAATGGAGAGGTTCGACAAGGCAAGATCGCTCAGGCAGGCCACATCATCTGGTGAAGACTCCTCTGCTATGGATAAGGAAGAGGTCAGGGAGCTATCCCTCGTGATTCGCGCGATTGCGGAGAGCACGGTAGGCAGCATCCTCCCGAAGGACCAGAAAGTGATCACACTTTCTCCGGAGGATTCATTGGAGAGAGCCCTCCATCTCATTGCCGAGCACAACATCAATCGTCTGCCGGTTGTGCATTCGAACCAGGTTGTCGGCATAGTCACCAGGCAGGATGTCATATGGCTTGTCGCGGGCCGGCCGGGCCCAGGCCAGGAAGGGAACCAGCCGACTCACTGACGATTGAACGAAGTCCTGCTCATTTGATGGATCTCAGTACTCGGAGCGCTTCCTCGACGTGCTTCTCCGGATTCAGCTGGGATGAGAATATGTGTCGGATGATGCCTCCCTTGTCGATCACATAGGTCACTCTTCCCGGGAGGAACCCAAGGGAAGTAGGGACGCCATACAGACTTCTCACCTTTCCTTCCTCATCGCTGAGAAGTATGAATGGCAGCGCGAACGTGGTCGAGAATATCGAGTGAGACTCCTCGG